>NZ_JBEOOB010000035.1:0-41779 GCF_040308685.1 Pseudoalteromonas sp. 20-MNA-CIBAN-0454
CTTTAGCATTTACTATGATGTGGCTACCAATGTGGGCTGATTGATATATGTACTACAAAGATCAACAGCCCCTAGTATAATTAATAGCTTTTAAAGTAAGTAAAACACCTAATACAGGTAAAATATTTAATTAATTGCCGCAACGATGAGCAAGCACAACATAAAATACTACTTACAATATAAACAATTTAAATTTGTTTAGTTTTTTTGCTTTTTGTAACATATAATTAAAATATTAATACTAAACTCCTATAACAAATCAGGTACAATTATTTTAATTGCACCTTGGCTATTTATTAATTAAAACGAAGGGTTAATGAAGTATTTATTTTTTATACTGCTATTTATCACCGCAAATGTAACTGCTAAACCTGAGACTAATAATAGTATCGCTTTTTATTACTCTGCACCTATGCCCTTAGCTGAAATGACTTTTTATTCGCGTGTAGTAGTGCAACCCGAGCTAATAACCAAGCACGAGCTGAACTGGCTCAAACAGCGTAATATTGCTGTTTATGCTTATTTAAGTGTTGGCGAGTCGTTTTCAAAAAGTGAGTCTTCACTTACTGTTAATCCTAATTGGAATAGCCATATTAGCGACTTAACTGCAGCGCAGTGGCAACAGCATATACAAAATAGTGCGCTATCACTAAAGGCACGTGGCTTTAATGGCTTATTTTTAGATACCCTTGATAGCTACCAGCTATTAGACAAAAAACATAATAAAAGCGCCCAGCAAGCGGGTTTAGTTTTTATTATAGAGCAGTTATCAAACACCTTTAATAAACAACTCATTCTTAATCGTGGTTTTGAGCTTTTACCGCAACTTAAAGGTAGAGCTAACGATCTGGTTGCTGAAGGGTTATTTAGCCACTTTAACCCGCTAGATAACAGCTATAAGTTAACCAATAAAAATGATCAAGCATGGTTAAATGCTCAACTTCATAAAGCGCAAGACCTTGGTTTTAATGTACAAGTAATTGATTATGCAAAACCTAAGCAACGCCTTGCTATGGCGCAAAAAATAATTAATGCCGGTTATACTCCTTGGGTAACTGATGGCCACTTACAAACATGGGGAACATCTAATATAGCCCCAGTTCCACGTCGTATCTTAATTCCGTACAACAGTAATATTGAACCGCTTATATACACTACAGTACACTTAAAGCTTGCTACTATGATTGAGTATTTAGGTTATATTCCCGATTATATTAATGTAGCCAAACGCGCTCTACCTGTAGTTGACCCAAGCTTGCACGCCGGCATTATCTCGTGGACTAGTTTTGATACCTTTTACACACCAACTATTACTAATTGGCTTGAAGCAAACTTAGGCGTAGTGCCTGAACTAATTTTAGGTGAACTCCCCTCATCAGCAAATAAGTTAATGTTGAGCCTTGGAGCCGAGCCGTTAGATGTTACACCTTTAGGCCCTTATGAGCTGGAGAGTTTTACCCCTTGGCTAAAAGGTGAATCAAGCATACCGCCAGTTGTAACTAACCCGTACTTTCTTAAATTAGCCGCTAATTCAAAAGCGCTGATTAGTATAAAAGCAGCCGATGGCACATCGCTAGTACAAGGCACTAAAACTAAATATGGTGCGCTAGTAGTGGCTCCATGGTTAATAGACACCTTACCTATGGAAGGTAGCAAGTGGGTAATAGATCCTCGTACCTTACTCACAAAAGCAATGGGCCTGGAACCTATTTTAGTACCCGACACCACCACACAAAGTGGTCGGCGCATGTTAACCATACATATAGATGGCGATGGGTTCACCAGTGTTGCGCATTTTGCAAAAAAGCCTTATTCAGCCGAGGTCATTCTCGACAAAATAATTAAGCACTATAAATTACCTTTAACCTCATCGATTATTCAAGCCGATATTGAGCCCGGCGGTTTACACTCAAAAATGAGCCCTAAGCTTGAGCGCATTGCTCGGGATATATTTAAACTTCCTTATGTTGAAATTGCTTCGCATACTTACAGCCATCCATATTTTTGGACGGCACTTGCCGGGCGTAAAGATATAGACGAGGAAGATACTGATTATGGTTTAAAGCTAGATATACCCGGCTACAACACCATTAGTTTAGAAAAAGAAATTACCGATTCCATTAAATATATAAATGACAAACTAGCCCCAGCAAATAAAAAAACTGTGATTATGCTATGGTCAGGCGATGCAACCCCAGGGCCTAAAGCACTTGAGTTGGCACGTGATGCCGGAGTGCTTAATGTAAATGGCGGTAATACCGACGTAAATGCAGATAACCCAAGCCTAACGCATGTATCGCCTATTGGCCGACCTGAGCGCGATTTGTTGTATCAAATTTACGCGCCAATATTAAATGAAAACGTATACACAAACTTATGGCATGGCCCTTATTACGGTTTTAAACGCTTAACCGAAACCTTCGAAATAACCGAAAAACCATACAGATTAAAACCCTACACTATATATTTTCATTTTTACTCGGGTGAAGTCCCTGCCGGTCTTGATGCACTAAAGCATAATATTGATTATGTTTTGGCAAGACCAAACACCCCAGTGCATTTAAGTCATTACGCTAAAGTAGCAAAAGACTTTTACTTTTCAGCCTTAGCAAAAAATAGCGATGGCCAATGGTTATTTAGCTCTAAAGATATTAAAACCCTACGCGTTCCAGATGTTTTTGACATGCCAAATATTTCCCAAAGTAGTGGCGTGGCTGGAGTTACCCAAAAAGGTGACTATGTGCATGTAGTGAATAATATTGCACAACTTAGTTTTGATCATAGTAAAGAAAATAAAGCCCCCTATTTAGCCTCTGCTAATGTCATTATTGATAATTGGCAAGTAAATGGCCCAGTAAGCTTTACGGCTTGGGTACCGGCAACGCTTGATTTAATCAATGCAGGTGCTTGCGTATTTGTTTCTCATTTAGGTGAGCGATACAAAGGCCTTACACGCGGCGATATTACACAATTTAAAATACCAGCAGGTGACTTTTTTGGTTATCTTAACTGCAACGCAGGGGTTTAATAATGACTAATAAAAAACGCCCTCAGTTAATTTCTTTAAAAACAATTTTAGTTATATTAGCCGTGAGTTGTTTTGCACTTTATGCGTTATTTCCGCGTACTTTGTTTTTTGAAAAAGAAGCTTTATCGCAAGATTACACCTTTGAAAAATCGTATTTAAATGCTGCGCTTAGTACCGATCCTAATAATGAAAAGTTACGTGCAAAGCTAATTGAACTGCACATAAAACTCAGTGAATATGCAGCTGCCACTAGTGAGCTTGAAAAACTACCTAAAAGCGATAAAAAATCACTACTTGAAATTCAGTTAATGTACGCTTTATGGTTAGCAAATGATGCAAAGAAAGATGACCGATTTGAGGAGCTATCGTTAAAAGTAGGTGCGCTAAAAAACTGGGACGAGCAAATACTTAACATAGCTAAAGCCCTTGGTTTACATGCTAAAGTGGCACTTTACTATCAGCAAAATGCACACCCCTTACTCGCTGCCGATTACTGGTTGAGTGCAGGGGAGCCTGCAAAAGCACTCGCAATATATAAAAATAATATTAATGCAGATATTGCGCCTAAAGCCATAACCACTGCACTGGGAGCAAATAACCCTGAGCAAGCCTATGCCTGGTGGAAAACATATGGCGATAGCACAAATATCAAACGCACCCTTTATTTAGCTAACCTAGCCGGTAATACCCAAGATGCCGCCAGTGCTATCGAAAACTTACTCAAGCAAGAGCCAAATAATAACGAATATCTAACTAAGGCAATGTATTTGCGCCTAGCCGATGGTAACACCCTAGGTGCTGAGCAATTATTAACACAGCTATTAATCAATAATCCAAACGATAAAGAGCTACGTTTGCTTAACTGGAAAATGAAACGTTGGCTAAATAAGCCAGAGCAAGCACTTGTAGAATTTAAATGGCTAATGGCCAACCATGCAGTTAACGTTGCCATGCTAACCGACAGCATTAATGACGCCGTGGCGTTATATTTGTACCAAGACGCCAACGATATTTTTCAATATAAAGCGCAAAATAGACAGCTCTCAGATAAGGGTTTCGTTCGTTGGATGCAAACTAATGAGTTTTTTGGCAACCCAGAGCAAGAGCTCAATAATATAGAGCGTTTTGAGCAAATTAATGGCAAAAGCTTACTGTCGCAATATTGGAAAGCAAAAGTATTGCACGATACCGGTAACTTAAATGGGTTAAGAGCATTATGGCCTAGCTATAAAGGCCCTAAAAACGAAGAAGATTTATTATGGCTGGCACGCGCATTTTGGCTTGCAGAAGACTATAAAACTGCGCTCACTATTTTGCAGCAAAAACAACAAAGCACCGACGATGAGTTTTGGAGTGCCCGTGTTGATATGGCGTTAAGGCTGCAAAATAAAAAAGAAGAACTATATGCCTATGAGCAATTAAAAGAAATTAGCCCACTGAGTGTTGGTGACATGCAACAGTATCAGCAATTGCGCTTTGAGGGTAACGCCAAAGGCTTGCTTGAGTACCTATGGCAACAAGCACCACTGAGTGATAGGCAGCTTATTCAAGTTACGCAACTGAGCGTGCAACTTGGCGACGCTGACTCTATTGCTCGCGTACACAACGAACTTGAAAAACAGCGCTACAATAAACAGCTTTATCCAGCATGGTCTTTACTGTCGAATTGGTATCAAAATCAAAACGATTTAAATTCTGCTTACACCACTCTTAACAGAACGGCAAAACTTAGTGAATATAACCCTGATGTAGTCCTTGCCCAAGGCTGGTTAGCGCTGCAAATGCACGACACCATAATGATAAAACGTATACTAGCTAACTATTCGCAAACTGAGCCTTCTTATAATTGGGCGCAACTTTTAGCTAGTTTATCTATTTATGAAAAATCGTATAACAGTGCATACTTTTATTTACGCCAATTAGCTATAAGTAACCCAAAAGATTTAACCACTTTAGTTAATTTAGCCGACGTTTTACAGCTGCTTGGCTATAACGCCAATGCCACAGAACTACATCATTACCTATTGCAGCATTTACCTAAAGATAAATACGCTTACCGAGGGCTAATGTACCGCTGGGCGGGCGCTATGGCAGTGCCGCATTTAATGCAATTTAACACTATGGATGAACTTGCACCCGACACTATTAGTGAGCCTGTTGCAAATTGGTGGCTGGCCAGACGAGCAGCAAAAAACTTAGCGCCTTGGCAAACTCTGCAGTTAAATATGATTAACGGTGAATTTAATAACGTTGAGCAACAGCTCACTGAAAACACTTTAAGTGAGCTTGATCAATTAAATGCATTGCTGTATTTAAAACAACCTTATGCCACCATGCAGCGTTGGTATGAAACGTTAACAAATGAGCCTACAGAGGCGCAAACTAGTTTATTACGCAACGCACGAAATGCTTATTTTAGAGCGCTTGAGGTAAACTTTTCGCCTGAGGCGGGCTTAAACAGCAGTCAATATGATGTAAACGTGTACTTTCCCTATGCAAAAGGCCAATGGAAATTAAGTGTTAGTAGCCAGCAAAACCTTAACAATAATGGCTTACTGTTCGCCATCGAAGATAAAATGACTTGGGGCCGATGGTATTTTGATGCCAAAATTGATACTCACCAAGGCACATTAGCGAGTCGTCAAGGGCTTAGTTTAGATACGCGTTACCAATGGGATTCGCGTACTCAAGTAGGTTTAAAGCTTGAGCATAATGTAGAAAACCGCCAATCTGAAACACTATTAAGTTTTGCCCAATTAGATAAAGCCACCGCATATATAAACTACAATATTGATGGCAGACAAAGCGTGCAACTTTCTGGTTCTGCGCTGTCTTTTTCACGTAGAAGTGATAACAGCAGCATAGTAAGCGGGCAAGAATACAATGCCCGATACCAATACAACATTTTAAAAGACCGCCCTGTATGGAGCGCCTACTTTAGCGCGCAATGGCAAGATTTTGACTCTGTAAATACCTTTATTAATAATGAAGCTAATTTATTGCCAATCGATCTTCAGCCTTTTAGGCGTTTAGCCCTAGGCACTTCATTTGCATCTACAGGATCACTAGAGCCACCTTATTTAGGCGCTAGCCCTTCGTGGTTATTTGACATCAGTACAGGCTATCAAACCCTTAACGACACCATAGATATTTCAGTTTCAAGTGGTGCGGGTTGGTCTATTTTAGGCGATGATTTATTTAGATTACAGCTGGGTTATCAAAGTAGTAATAAAGTGGGTAACTCAGATACACAATTACAATTAGGATATTACGTACATTTTTAATGTTAGGAGAGATTATGTTTCGTTTAGTTATACCGTGTTTGGTATTAGTTTTATCAGCTTGTACAACCAGCCATGTGGCTGATGATGTTGAGCTTAGAGCAACAACAACAGTGGCATTATTACCACTTGTAAATCATGCACAAACACCGCTTGCTGGTGAGCGCGCAGAGGATATTTTAGCCAGTATTTGGCAGCAAAATAAGCTACCTACTTTAATTCGTGCGCCACGCACTAACAATAAAGAACTACCACCGCTAGACGATCAATACCGTGTAAATAACGCAATGCAGTGGCTAAGCACGCAACAAGCTGATTATATTATAAGTGGTAGCATTGAAGAGTGGCGTTATAAAGCAGGACTTGACGGCGAACCTGTGGTTGCTTTAACTCTATCATTAACGGCTAGCGGCCAAACAACTCCACTATGGACTGGCACAATTGCTAAAAGTGGTTGGGGACGAGATAGCATTGCTGCGGTAGCCCAAGATGTCATAGCCGATTTACTATCTTACATAGAGGTTAGTGAGTGAAAACACATTTCTTTCGCCCAAGAGAGGTTCCTGAGCTACAGATATGGGCTGAGGTATTTATATTTACCGCGCTGGCTTTAGTGCTACCCGTGCTGTTTAACACAGCGGATCCCTTTTGGACGCAAGGTGGGTTTTCGTGGCCGGTTTTAGGCCCTCTGCTGGTAGCATTACGTTACGGCTTTTCAAAAGGCTTTATTAGCATACTAAGTTTGCTTATTGGCCAACTGCTGCTTGTAGAAACAGATATTTTAACGCCCCAAAGTGACTTTAATATTAACGCTATTTTAGGTTATGTTATTGTCATTATGGTCACTGGCGAGTTTAGAGATGTATGGGATCGCACCAATCAAAGGCAAACTATTCAATTAGAATATGTAACCGAACGATTAGAGGTGTTTACCCGTCAATATCATCTTATTAGCTCCTCGCATGATCGCCTTGAGCAAGTGCTCGCTGGCCATACGCTTAGTTTAAGAGAATCGCTACAAGCAGTAAGAGAATCTATTGGGCAACTAGAAGAAAGGTGTTTAGATAAAGCCGCACAAAGTATTTTAAATTTATTTGTTGAATACGGAACATTAGAAAAAGCGGGTATATACAAGGTTGAAAACAACATCATTGTAGATCCGCCACTTGCTGCTATTGGTAAAATGAATACAGTATCCATGTCAGATCCGCTAGTCAGTGCTATGTTTGCAGAAAACGAATTAGTATCGGTAAAAGACGTAAAAGCCTCTTTAGGTGTAAGTCAGTACCATATTGCGATTCCAATTACAGATATTAGCGACACAGTTTATGGGGTTATATTAGTCGAAAAAGTGCAATTTTTTGCTCTTAAAAACACCACACTTACCTTGCTTGCTGTTATGGCTGGACACATTGGTGACTTACTCCGTCACGAAATAACTAATCCGGTAATGCAAGCCAATGAAGCGCCCTACTTTATTAAACACGTAAAACGTGCAAATAAAGAGGCTAAACGCTATAAAATCCCATCGCATTTATTAAAAATAACAGCTACAAATATTAATCCTGAATCGCGTCAACTTATGAAATATTTAAGCGAAGCCCGCCGTGGTTTAGACATTTATTTGTATAACAACGAAAAACAAACATTACTGCTACTTATGCCTTTGGCTGATGAACTTGAAAAAACAGGATTCATTGCCCGCTTAAATAGTTGGAGCAAAGGACGTACTGGCAAAAATCTAACTGATTTAGGTATTGTTATCGAGCAACAAATAGCATTGCCTATTAATAATGACGATTTAAAAAGATTGGTCGCATTTCATGATTAAAATTATCATTGCAGCCATCTTAGGGTGTATATGCGAGTATTTTGCATTACTGCAAATACTCGACACTCCCAACTGGCTAATTGTTACTTTACTCCATGCATTAGCTAGCCTTTTTTATGCTTTTATTAGCTATACACTCATTCCTGTAAAATACAAAACAACCCCATTTAGCAGTGTTTTGTTTTTATTTTTATTACTGCTTTCACTGCCCATACTTGGCATTATAGGTGTTGTATTTGCATTAAGCTTTGCCCTATGTAAACCAATCAAAAATGACGACATTGAAATAGAAGAACATAAAATCCCAGCCCTTCCCTTTGAAGCTAAAATGACTTCGGCAAATCCGTCTTATTCTATTGGTGGCTTAAAAGCTATTTTAAAACACGCCAGTGAGCCTAATAAGCGTTTAAGTGCTGTAATGTCTGCACGTCACATGAGTGACGCACGCGCTATTCCTATTTTAAAACTTGCACTTAAAGATCTAGAAGATGATATTCGTTTACTTGCTTATTCAACACTGGATGGTAAAGAAACTAAAATAAACGAAAAAATAAGCCAATATCAGCAAGAAATCACCTTAACAAGCACGCAACCCGAACTAGGTAAATTGCAAGGGCAACTAGCTGAGCTGTACTGGGAGCTAAGTTATTTAGGCTTAGCCCAAGGCGCGCTAAAATCCTACGTACTAGAAAAAGCAGAGCTACTGGCTCTGCAAAGTGTTGAGCATGTAAAAGCCCCTGCTACCTTTGTGTTATTAGGCCGTATTTGTTTATCGCTAAACAAATACCCGCAAGCACTAACGCACTTAACACACGCTACAGAATTTGGCATGGCGCAGCGCCATGTATTGCCATATAAAGCTGAAGTCGCTTTTTACATGGGCCTATTAGATGATTGTAAGCGCTATTTAAATGAGCTCCCTAAACAACCTGAAGGTAGCGAACTACGCCATTTACAGGAGTACTGGCATGGCTGAAAAGAATGCTGACATATTACTACTTTTAGAAGGTACCTACCCATATGTACGCGGTGGCGTATCAAGTTGGGTGCATCAAATAATTGAAGGCTTACCACATTATAATTTTGAGTTGGTATTTTTGGGTGGAGCACCTGAGCACTACGGCGAAATTCAATACCAGCTACCTGATAATGTGACTAAATTACATGTTCATTATTTAATTGAAAATAATACCACTGAAATAAAAGCGAAGCATGGCACTAAATACAAGCAAGAACTGTTTGATTTTTGGCAACAGCTGCAAAGCTACTTTCGTGACTGTAACGACCCTATACCCACTGAGTTATTAAAATTTGCTTTTGAAACACTCGGCAAAAAAGATGGCATTAATGCAGCCGATTTTTTATATAGTGAGTCATCTTGGCAAGTCCTTTCAAAATACTATTTAAGCTATTGTGATGAATCGTCATTTATCGACTTTTTTTGGTCATATCGTAATTTATATAAGCCGTTATTTAAAATAGCAGAAATTGCTAGGGGCCTGCCAAAAGTTAAACTAATTCATTCTATATCAACAGGCTACGCCGGTATTTTAGGCTCTGGCGCCAGTGCAATAAGTGGTACGCCTTTTTTACTTACCGAGCATGGTATATACACAAAAGAGCGTAAAATTGATTTAATTCAAGCAAGCTGGATCAAAGATTCGGAGCAGAGCTTAGGTAAAAATTTAAATACCGAAATGGGCTTTATTCGGCGTATGTGGATCAACTTTTTTGAGCAAATTGGCCGTACAACGTACCAGCAAGCGACTAAAATTATTTCTTTATACGATGGTAATATGCAACGCCAAATTAAAGATGGCGCAGAGCCGGCAAAAACGCTTGTGGTACCTAATGGCATTAAAACAGTGCGTTTTAAACAAGCCCTGTTACAACGCCCAGAAAAAACGCCAATGGTAGTAGGTTTAATTGGTCGTGTTGTGCCTATTAAGGATATAAAAACCTTTATACGCGCAATTAAAGAAGCACAATCTATTATACCCACCCTAGAGGGCTGGATAATTGGCCCTTTTGAGGAAGATCCAAAATATTATCAAGAATGCCAGTTATTGGTCGACAGCTTAGACTTAATCGACAATGTGAAATTTTTAGGCATGCAAAACATTGCTGAAATACTGCCTAAGTTAGGCGTTGTAGCACTCACCTCAATATCTGAGGCGCAGCCTTTGGTACTACTAGAAGCAATGGCAGCTGGCGTGCCTGTATTAGCCAGTGATGTAGGTTCTTGCCGCGAAATAATAGAAGGCGCAACCGCACAAGACAAAGCCTTTGGCAAAGCTGGCGAAGTGGTAGCAATAGCCTCACCTAGCGACACTGCTCAGCAAATAGTAAATATATTGCAAAACGAGCAAAGATGGCGCGAATATCAAAAAAGTGGCCTTGAACGGGTACAAAAATTTTATGATGAGAGCCATATGTTTGCTCGTTACGATAAACTTTATAAGGATACAATGGCATGGCCGGAATAGGTTTTGAGATACGTAAGATTCTCAAAAAAAACACCCTGCTTTCAGTATTTGAAGCTTACGGCTACGCTGGATTAATTGGCTCAGGCCCTTGGTTACTATCTATTATTGCTTTAATGCTTATTGGTATTTTAAGCTTGGGCATTGTGCTACCAAAAGTACTGATCATTCAATTTTTAACCTTAGTTACCTACATGATGGCCGCCTCGCTTATTTTAACTGGCGGCTTACAGCTATTATTAACGCGTTTTATTGCCGACCTACTTTTTACTAAAGATGGTGGTCAAATACTGCCTAATCTACTTGGCGCGCAATTAGTTACCACCATAGCTGCGTTACTCGTTGGCCTTGCTGTGTGGCCATTATTGCCACTGCCAGTAGTGACTAAATTAATTATTTTAGGTGCATTTGTCGGCTTATGTAATCAGTGGCTCGGGGCTATATTTTTATCAGGTATGAAAGAGTACCGGCTCATTTTAGTTACTATGCTTAGTGGCTATTCTTTTATGGTATTACTGGCATACTTACTAAGAGATTGGCAATTAGATGGATTGTTTTTTGCTTTTTTTGCTGGCGAAGCGCTGTTATTTTTTAGCTTTTTATTTATGATTATTCGCCGCTACCCTGGTGATAAGTTAATTAGCTTTGATTTTTTAAATAATAAAAAAGTGTATTACAGCCTGTTCTTTTGTGGCTTGTTTTACAATATAGGTGTTTGGGCTGATAAAATTATTTTTTGGTACTCTCCTAGTACTTCAATAGAAATTATCGGCACTCTCAGGGCAAGTCCTATTTACGACTTACCCATATTTTTAGCCTACTTGTCTATTATTCCTGGTATGGCCGTGTTTTTAGTAAGAATGGAAACCGACTTTGTAGAGGAGTACGACCGTTTTTACACTGCAATACGCGAAGGTGCCTCTTTAAATGAAATTTATTTATTAAAAGATAATATGATACAAACTGCTCAAGGTGGTTTATACGATATATTTAAAATTCAGGGTATTACTGTAGCTTGCTTATTACTTTGGGGTGAGCAAACACTCACTTTTATAGGCATAGATCCTAACTACAAAACCTTATTATTTATCGATGTAGTGGGTGTGGGTGTACAGGTTATCTTTTTATCAATACTCAATATTTTATTTTATTTAGATAAACGTTTTACTGTGCTGGTACTCGCTGCAATATTTTTAGTCGTAAATGTTGTTTTTACCTATTTATCGGTTGCACTTGGACCACAGTTTTATGGCTATGGCTTTGCATTTGCAACTATTATTAGCTCGGTTGTGGGTTTGTTTTGGTTATCTAAACAGTTTGAAGATTTAGAATACGAAACCTTTATGCTGCAATAATAAACGCTTAACATTTCAGGCTATTTGCTTAAACCAAGCTTATAATGCTAAAACTAATAAATAAGTGTAATAAACATAAATTGATTATTACACTTATTTCTCCCAATAAAATTCTTTTATAAAGGAATATTCAATGGCTTTTGATTATGGATCGATTGATCTTGGACTTAAAAACCCCTTCAAGCTTGAAGGTAAAGTAACCGCACTAAGAGGTGTTATAGAGTCAATTACCGGCATTACGCTGCTTGTTGTTGCTGCAGGGTTAGTTAAAGAAGATGCAACTGCTGGGTGGATCTTGATGCTTTTTGGGATGATTATTTTAGGGTTTGGCATTGCTTCACTCTCAGCAGGTATTTATGCCACACTAAAATACTTTGTTGGCCGTAATCACCCTACGTCTCTGGCTTATAACTACAGTAAATCGCAAAGCTCTACCGCAAAAGAAGAAAAAAAAGAAGTTGCCTATAACGACCAAGAACTAGAAGAAATGCTTATGGGTCGTAAAAATATTACTTTTAAAGAGCCTAAAGGCTTTTTATCTCGCTTGTTGCATAGCCTTATTCCTAAACTAATGTTTTTACCCTACCCGATGCGTAATATTGCCCAGCAATTATTTGGCTCATGGGTAAGTACCTTTGTGGCACTTATTGCGTATGGACTGGTAGCTTTTGTATCTTTGTCGGGCTTTACCGGTGAAGCAGGCGAATTAGCATTTCCCATATACAGTAGCATTTTAATGTTTTATGTATTGTTCTCATGGCGCTCGGCAGGTAAACCAACCACTCGCAATGCTGCAAGAGAAATTGAACCACTTGGTGGTGGTGCACTGGCTAAAATTATTTCGCTATCGTTTATTTTACCCATTATTATTGGCCTTTCTATGTCGTGGTTAATGCAAGAACAACACATTAGTAAAGCGCAAATAGATGTTTGGTTTGAACAATTACCCAACCTACACGCGGGTATGTATTTAGTCGCTATTATTATTTTAGCCACCTTGAGCTGCGCACTGGTTTTTACTATGTTAAAAGCACGATTAAATACCATAACACCAAGCACTGAGGTATCTGAGCTGCGCGAAAACTGGCAAGAATCTGTACACCCTACTGAAATTTTTATTAATTTAGATAACCTAGTAATGGCTAACCGTCGTTATAAAGAAGTGCCTAATCGCGTATACCGCGAGCTCAACCCACAACTGCAAGAGCAAGTAGAAGGTAAAGGCGGCTTTAAAGGAGAAATAATTCAAGAAATACAACCTAAACTACATGAGCTAGATTTAGGTAAAGGTTTTAGTATGGCTAGATTATTGGCGCTACTTAGTGGTAATTTTCTGTATTTAATCGCGCTTATTTTCACGGTATTATTAGCCTACTCTTTCATCGATATTTATCGTTATATTGATAGCGCAAATATCAATTCAATAGAGCAAGCACTTAATAATCGTCATATTTCACCTATCAGCGAGCTAGTAATGGCAAGCGTACACTTATTACTGATAGGTGTATTAATTAAAGCCTTTGCTCAGCTATTAAGTAGCAATGCACATTTGTTTTTTGCTGAAATGCAATTTGAATCACTTCTGGTCTATTTTAAATGTGAAGGTACATTTACTGAGTCTAAAATATCAACCGGTACAGGTATTCACGACAGCACTCGCTCTGAAAACACCTTAGTACGTAGCAGCATTACCCCTTGGGTTATTGTTTCGCGAATAGTAACCACCACTTTTGCAGCAACAGGTATGAAAAATCTTGAGCATCCACGCCATATTATGGAAATGCACAAAGACGAAGGTCAGTTACAAGCAATTAAAAACGATGTGATTGCGTTCTTAAAAGATCGTGAGTCAATAGCCTCAATTACCAGTGAGCGTGATTTAGGTAACGCGTCGCAAATTCATCAGCTTAATCAGCAAACACGCGCTATGCCAACACAACAAAGCGCAATTACAAAAAATGATGAAGAAGCCGCCGGCTTTATCAGACAACAAGATGATTTAGCCTCAGAAACCAAGTCATAACACGGTAACTTAATTATATATCAATGCCACTGGCAATCAGTGGCATTTTTAACAGCAACTATACCTTTTTAAACCCCAGTTAACTTTGCTCACTTTAATGTCATGCTTGTTCTAAATTAAACCTTGTAACAACACACAAAGCCCTTGCTTTATGCGCTAAAACGCAAATAATAAAGCAATCTATAATTGGGTAAGAATGAGAGAATGAGCTACATACTAACCACACAATGCGCCGATGATGTAGGGCTAATAGCCAAAATCACCGGGCTTTGCCACCAGCATAATTTAAATATTACACGTAATAATGAATTTGTAGACAAAGACGCTAAACGCTTTTTTATGCGTACAGAGCTCACTGGTGAGCCACAGAGTAACTTTTTACCACTACTACGCGAAATACTACCTGCAGACGCTAAAGTGGCTTTACACAATGGTACAAAAACCAAAGTTGTGTTACTTGCTACTAAAGAAGCACATTGCTTAGGTGGCGTATTATTAAAGCAATTCGAACAAGCGCTAAATATTGAAGTGCAAGCCGTTATAGCAAACTACCCTATTTTAGAGCCGCTTGCTAAAGGGCTTAATGTCCCTTTTCATGTTATCTCTCATGAGGGATTAACGCGCAGCGAGCACGATCAACAAGTAGGCGATTTAATTGCCAGCTATAACCCTGACATTATTGGTTTAGCTAAATATATGCGTATTTTAAGCCCTGAGTTTGTACAACGCTTTGAGGGCAAAATTATTAATATTCATCACTCGTTCTTACCCGCTTTTATTGGTGCAAAACCTTATCACCAAGCATTTGAACGTGGCGTAAAAATCATTGGAGCCACAGCTCACTTTGTCAATAACGAGTTAGACGAAGGGCCTATTATTTTGCAAGATGTTACGCCTGTAACCCACGCAGAAACTGCAAAAATGATGGCCAATATGGGGAAAGATGTAGAAAAAACAGTATTTTGTAAAGCGCTACAACTTGCCTCTGAGCATAAGCTATTTATTAACGGTAATAAAACCGTGGTGTTTTCGTAAAACAAAAATGCCAGCAAATTATGCTGGCATTTTTAAACTATTAAATAATACTTATTGTATTACCCAGATACTATTAAGGCGTGTAATAAGTGGGTGATCCTGGCCCTACTGGCATACCCAATACAAATACCCATAAATAAAACAAAATAACCCAACCAACAAAAAATATCATACTGTATGGCAGCATAGTGGCTACTAGTGTGCCTATACCCATATCTTTTTTGTACTTAGCAGCGACAGCGAGGATCAAGCCAAAATAGCTCATCATTGGCGTTATTAAGTTAGTAACCGAGTCACCTATACGATAAGCCGCCTGAATGGTCTCTGGCGCGTAACCAACTAACATTAGCATAGGTACAAAAATAGGCGCGGTAACAGCCCATTGCGCCGAAGACGACCCTAAGCTTAAGTTAACCAACGCACACATTAATATAAATAATACAAAAACTTCGGGACCAGTTAAGTTTAAAGCTTGCAGTAATGCAGCACCGTTAATTGCTAAAATAGTGCCTAAATTGGTCCATTTAAAAAACGCGACAAATTGTGCAGCAAAAAACACTAGTACAATATACATGCCCATTGAGCTCATACTTTTGCTCATCGCATTAATTACGTCTTTGTCGTTTTTCATGGTGCCAACAACGCGCCCATATACAAAGCCCGGAATACCAAAGGTTACAAAAATAAACACCACTATGCCTTTCAAAAAGGGCGAGTGGGCTACTAATCCGGTTTCGGGGTTACGTAAAATGCCATCGGCTGGCACTATGGTCCAGGCAAGTAGTAGCGATACAACTAATAGCGATACCCCTGCCCACTTTAAACCCGACTTTTCTTTGGCCGTTAACGCGGCAATATTATTTTGTGCAAGATCAGCACTGGCCTCTTCAGGATTATATTTACCTAAACGTGGTTCAACAATTTTTTCAGTAACTAGGGTGCCTAAAATCGCAATTAAAAACACCGACACCATCATAAAATACCAGTTAGCTTCTGCGCCTACTTGGTAAGTTGGGTCGATCATTTGTGCCGCAGGTGTGGTAATGCCTGCCAGTAAGGGATCTATTGTGCCTAATAATAAGTTAGCACTATAACCACCCGACACCCCAGCAAACGCCGCTGCTAAGCCCGCTAATGGATGACGCCCTAAACTATGGAATATCATTGCAGCTAATGGAATAAGTACCACATAGCCCAGCTCAGAGGCGGTATTAGATAAAATAGCGGCAAACACCACCATAAAGGTCACTAACCGCTTTGATGCACCCATTACCATGCCGCGCATTGCTGCCGACAGCAGTCCAGAGTGCTCAGCAACACTCACACCAAGTAAAGCTACCAGTACCGTGCCCAGTGGGGCAAAGCTGGTAAAGTTAGTTACCAAGCCAGTTACAATACGCTGTAATCCCTCGGCACTAAGCAAGCTCACTACTTCAATAACACCATCGGGTTCGCGCCCAGGCGAGCCCTCAGGTCGAGGATCGATTGCACTTAGGCCAAACCAATCCGCCACTCCACTAAATACAACAATTACGATACAAAATATTGCAAATAAGGTGATGGGATGCGGTAGCATATTGCCTAAAAATTCTACGCCGGCTAAAAAGCGGTTAAACCAGCCTTTATTTGCGCTTTCATTACTACTTTGGGCCTTGGAGTCTAAAGAGTCTGACATACCATGTTCTCTTAATTATAAAATGCCCGTAAGCTAGCATTATTTTTATAGGAGATCATGTAATAAAGGTGAATGGCTTGTGATAATTGCGTATATAAGCGTAAATAAGACTAAAAAAGAGGCTTTGTGCCTCTATTCTATGCATGGTTTTATATTTGCTCTATAGGTGCTAATTGTAGTTTTGCAGCAATTAATACCGCTTGTGTGCGGTTATATACGCCAAGCTTTCTAAATATGGCGGTAATATGCGCTTTTACAGTGGCTTCTGAAATATGTAACTCATACGCTATTTGCTTATTTAGCAAACCTTCGTGCAGGTATTGTAAAACACGGTATTGTTGTGGGGTAAGTGAGGCAACTTGCGCTGCAATTTCTCGGTCTTCGCCTTGAATTTCGGCGACTTTATTTTTTAATTCTGTTGGTAACCAAGTATCGCCTTCGAGTATTTGATTAATTGCATTGGCAATATCATCTGATGATGATGACTTAGGAATAAACCCCATTGCGCCGTAACCCATTACTTTAGATACAATATTAGCGTCTTCACTTCCCGAAACTACCGCAATAGGTAAACTAGGATAGTCTTCTCTAATACGAATAAGGCCGTATAAATCACCATTACCTGGCATGTGTAAATCCAGCAGTAATATATCAAGATCTTCTTGCTCGCTTAACACCTGCAATGTACTGTCAAAATCAGATGATTCAAATACTTCTAAATCGTCAAATTTTACAGTTAGTGCACCCTTTAGTGCTTCACGAAATAACGGATGGTCGTCCGCTATTAAAAACTGACTCATGGTTCACTCCTAATAAATTCGGCTGTGCCCTATCTAGTAGAGCACAGCCGATATACTACGTTTAGAATCAACTTGTAATCAAGCTTTTAACGCGCATTTAACGATTTAATCGATTTTCAATTAACTCATCAACCACAGATGGATCGGCAAGTGTTGATGTATCACCTAGTTGTTCGTGCTCGTTGGCCGCAATTTTACGTAAAATTCGACGCATTATTTTACCAGAACGCGTTTTTGGTAACCCTGGTGACCACTGAATCATATCGGGTGACGCAATTGGGCTTAACTCTTTACGAACCCAGTTACGAATTTCTTTGGTTAACTCATCGCTTACCGTTATACCTTCGTTAGGGGTAATGTAAACATAAATACCTTGGCCTTTAATGTCATGCGGATAACCTACTACAGCGGCTTCAGCTACTGCTGGGTGTGCAACCAGTGCGCTTTCTATTTCAGCAGTGCCTAAACGATGCCCCGAAATATTAAGTACATCATCTACGCGACCAGTGATCCAATAATAACCATCTTCGTCACGACGACAGCCATCGCCACAAAAATACACACCTGGGTAGGTAGAAAAGTAAGTTTGTTCAAAACGTTCATGATCGCCATAAATAGTACGTGCTTGCGATGGCCAGCTATCTAAAATAACTAAGTTACCATCAGCTTCACCTTCAAGCGTATTACCCTCAGCGTCAAATATTGCCGGCGCAATACCAAAAAATGGACGCGTTGCAGAGCCTGGTTTTAAATCGGTAGCACCTGGTAATGGGGTGATCATAATGCCACCCGTTTCTGTTTGCCACCAGGTATCAACGATAGGGCAATTTGACTTACCTATTTGTTCGTAATACCAATTCCATGCTTCAGGGTTAATTGGCTCACCAACCGATCCTAAAATTCGTAAACTATTACGATGAGATGACGCTACAGGCTCATCGCCTTTTGCCATTAAGGCACGAATAGCGGTAGGCGCGGTATATAAAATAGTAACACCGTGTTTATCAACAACTTCGCCCATACGCCCTGCGGTTGGGTAAGTAGGTACACCTTCAAATACAACTTGGGTACAACCATTTACCAGCGGACCATAAGCAATATAACTGTGCCCGGTGATCCAACCTACATCGGCGCTACACCAAAAAACATCGTCCTCTTTTACATCAAATATATATTCGTGCGTCATCGATGCATAAACTAAATAACCACCCGTGGTATGCACCACTCCTTTTGGCTGACCTGTTGACCCTGAGGTGTATAAAATAAATAACGGGTCTTCAGCGTTCATTACCTCAGGCTCGCACACAGGCTCTTCGTCTGCTACTAAATCGTGCCACCATATATCATGGTCGTGCCAATCAACATCGCCACCGGTAAGTTGGTGCACAATAACATGCTCTATACTTGTTACAGACTCTTGCAACACAGCTTCGTCAACGTTTGCTTTAAGTGGCACGCAGTTACCAGCACGGCGTCCTTCGTCTGAAGTAATAACCACTTTTGCGCCCGAATCCTTAATACGATCGGCAATCGCAGAGGGTGAAAAACCACCAAATATAACTGAGTGAATAGCACCAATACGTGCACACCCTTGCATTGCGTAAATAGCTTGTGGGCTCATTGGCATATAAATAGCGACGCGATCACCTTTTTGTACGCCCAGCTTTTTTAAACCATTAGCAAACTTTGCTACTTCATCATGTAATTTTTGATAAGTAATATGCTCGCTTTGCGATGGGTTATCGCCCTCCCATATAAGCGCTACTTTATTGGCTTTTGTTTTTAAGTGGCGGTCAATACAGTTATACGATGCATTAAGGTAGCCATCTTCATACCACTTAATATTTATGTGGCCTTTATCAAAGGTGGTGTTTTTTACTTTAGAATAAGGAGTAAACCAATCAAGGCGCTTACCGTGTTCAGCCCAAAAACTTTGTGGATCATCAATCGAGTGTTTATACATTTTATTATATTTATCGTTATCGACGAGAGCTGTGTTTTTAATATGCGTAGGAACTGGATAGATATTTTTTGACATCTTGGTCTCCATTTAAATTACTTGCCTTAGGCTTTTCTCAAGGATTACTCAGCAATGCGCTATTAAGTATTAGACCTTAGTTGTAAAGCTATTCTAATTACTAATTTGTTGTTTATAATCGCTGCGCTATTTATTACTTTTACATAAATAATACATGATGTTAAATGTAAGTAAATAATCACATTGTAATCATTACACCTTAGTCTTATAGACTAATAGATGATTGAGTAAATAGTGTACATATTTAAAAGTGTTTCACCTAAGTATTATAATATTTGCATTAATTAGCTTTAATTTTTATTTAACGAATAAAAAATCTTTAAATTAACTTTTATTCGTAAGTAATACTCACGCTATTAATACACTCTAAATAAAAAGCAATAATCAACACGTAGCCTATAAAGGACGCAACAATGAAATTTACCCCATTAAAAACACTTGCAGCAAGTGCTGTACTATGTGCACTTTCAAGCACAGCTTATGCAGCCACTGCAGCAAAAGTTGGAGATACTGAATTTACTTACGGCGGATATATTAAATTAGATGCTATGTGGAGTGACTATTCTGCAGGCGCACCAGCGGGCACTAACGTGGGTCGTGACTTTTATGTACCGAGCACAGTGACTGTAGGCCCAGACAATAGCTCTGACGCTGTATTTGATATGCATGCCCGTGAATCTCGTTTTAACTTTGGTACAGCCACATTACTTGATAATGGCAAAACCATTAACACCAAAATTGAAATCGACTTTTTAGCTTCTGCCCCTGGTGGTAACGAGCGTGTATCTAACTCTTACGCTCCACGTGTACGTCATGCATTTATTAGCTACGATGGTTGGTTATTTGGCCAAACATGGTCTAACTTTCAAAACGTTGGCGCACTACCTGAAGCACTTGATTTTATAGGCCCAGCAGAGGGCACAGTGTTTGTACGCCAAACTCAAGTTAAATACACTACTGGCGCTTGGTCTTTCTCATTAGAAAACCCAGAAAGCACCATTACTACTGCTGGCGGCGGTATGGCTGTAACCGACGATGCTTCACTTCCTGACTTTACTGCACGTTATACCCATAAAGCTGACTGGGGTAATTTAGTAGTTGCTGCACTTGCCCGTCAACTTACTTATAAAGTAGGTGCTATTGATGCCGATGAAACTTCATTTGGTGTTAGTGCATCGGGTATGGTTAAACTAGGCGAAGACAACTTTAAGTTTATGCTTACACAAGGTAAAGGCTTAGGCCGTTATGTTGGTGTTAATGTAGCCCATGGTGCAGTACTCAATGGCGATGATTTAGATGCTATTGATTCAACCTCTGGCTTTGTAGCGTATCAGCATAAGTGGAACAGCCAATGGCGTTCAACTTTCTTATATTCATTTTTCAGTGCTGATAACAATACAGATTTACTCGCTCTTACAGGCGATCCAACTAAATCAAGCCAAAGCTACAGTGCTAACATTTTATACTCACCAGTTAAACGCTTAACTTTTGGTGCTGAGTTCAAGCATGCCGAGCGCGAGCTTGAAAGCGGTAACGATGGCGATATGGACCGTTTACAATTCTCGGTTAAGTATGCATTTTAAGCGTACATAGTTTACTTCCTTGAGCGGCTTTGGCCGCTTTTTTTTGTTAATTAATTTATAAGTCTCATCTGTTTTATCAACTTCATCACTCTTTATTAATCCCGATAGTACAAATTGTTATAAATAAAAACCAATAACGCAATTGCAAATCAATATCATTTAGATTAAGTTAAGCGCTTTATTTTTGAACCTTTTGGAAAACACCATGTCGTCCTCTAAAGTTTTGCGTTTATCTAAACTAAGCCTTATTACATCTTTAATTTTATCTACGCATGCATTTGCAAAAAACGATAAAAGCGAGCAGCAAATTGAAAAGATTGCTGTGTATGGTCAACATCATAAAAACTATATTACCGAAGAAGCACAATCGGCAACCAAACTAGGTTTAACCATAAAAGAAACTCCGCAGTCTATTTCAGTTGTTTCTCGCGCTTTAATGGATGATTTTTCACTCGATGATATAAACGCAGTGCTAGAAAGCACGCCGGGTGTAACGGTAGAGCAAATAGAAACCGATCGTACTTATTTTAAAGCCCGTGGCTTTGATATTACAAATTTTCAAGTTAATGGTTTAGGTATTCCACAAAGCTCGGGATCAATTCAAGGCAGCCTTGATACCTCAATTTACGACCGTGTAGAAATAGTTCGTGGCGCGAATGGTTTAATGACAGGTACAGGTAACCCTTCTGCTACTGTAAATATGGTGCTAAAAAAACCAACTTACACAACCCAAGCTAATGCATCTGTTTCGTACGGTTCATGGAATAAAAAACGCTTAGATTTAGATGTATCAACGCCTATTAATGAAGATCATGCTGTTAGAGCTGTATTTACCAAACAAAAAGCCGACTCATATCTAGATCGCTACGAAACAGATAAAACCGTTATTTATTTAGCCTACGAGGGAAAGTTAACCGATAACACCCTGCTAAGTGTTAACTACGTTAATCAACAAAAAGATGCCGATAGCCCGCTTTGGGGTGCACTACCACTTTATTATACCGATGGCACTCCAACAGACTATGACGAATCAACTAGCACCGCGGCTGACTGGTCTTACTGGGATAACAGTGCCGAGCAAGTATATGTAACGCTTGAACAAAATTTATCAGCAACATGGGTGGCAAAAGCGCGTTACGCTCATGTTGAAAACGAGCAAGACTCTGAATTATTTTATGTATACGGTACCCCTGATAAAGACACCGAACTTGGCTTAATCGGTTACGCAAGCCGTTATGATTATAGCGATAAGCACGATTTATTTGATCTATATGCGAGTGGTAAATTTGATTTATTTGGCCAAGAGCACGACTTGTCATTGGGTGTTAGCCAAGCAAAAATGGATTACACCGAGCAATCTCTTTACGATTACACCACAGGGAATGGTTTTCCGGCAATGCCGTCACTTAAAACGTGGGATGGCGTAATACCACAAGCAACTCTTACAGATAGTGTAAATGGTAGCAATATAACTAACGAGCAAAAATCTGCTTATATTTCTACTCGTATCAAATTAAGCGAACCTTTAAGCCTACTAGCTGGCGTGCGTTACACTGATTGGAAAACAACAGGCACAGCTTATGGCATTGCGCAAACACAAAGTGATTCACAGCTAATACCCTACATTGGCACTGTGTATGACTTTAACGAATCTTTATCGGCTTATGCAAGCTACACAGAAACATTTGTGCCGCAAAAGGAGCTTGATATAAATGCCAACCAACTTGCACCTATTACAGGTAAAAGTAGCGAACTAGGTGTTAAAGCCCAGTTTTTAGACGAGCAAATTTTTGTAACACTTGCTTACTTTGATACAAAACAAGATGGCCTTGCTATCGCTATACCTAACTCATTACCCGACGATACTCGTTACTACGCAGCGGATGGTATTAACAGTAATGGTTTTGAAGTAGAGCTAAGCGGTAAGTTTACAGATGACTTGAGTGCAAGCATTAGCTTTAGTAATTTAAGCATTGATGGCGATGACACAGTAAAAGATTACACCCCTGAGAATCAACTCAAGGTGGCAGCAATCTATCAAGTTCCTTTCATTGATGGTTTATCGTTTGGTGCAAATTATCGCTGGCAAGATTCAACAAGCCGAGTCCAAGTCCAAGATACTAACAAAATCGCAAGCGTGACTACAAAGCAAGATGCCTACGGATTACTTGATTTAATGGCAACTTATAAATTGAGTGAAAATATAGGCGTTACTTTTAATATTAATAACACCACAGGTGAAAAATACTTACACAGCTTATATTGGGCTCAAGGTTACTATGGTGCACCGCGTAACTACGCTCTATCTGTAAATTGGCAGTTGTAAATTTAAACCAAAAAAAGCGCTAACCATCACTGGTTAGCGCTGCTTTAAAGCTCGGGTCAAATCAAGCTTAAATATTTAATACTGCTTAAAGGTCAGCTTCATCGCCTAACTTATCTTCACCATCGTCTGGTTCAATAGTTGCTTTAAGTAAAAGCATTTCGCGTAACTTGCCTTCAATTTCGTCTGCGATTTCTGGGTTTTCTTTTAAAAACTTAATTGAATTAGACTTACCTTGGCCAACTTTATTACCACAGTAACTGTACCAAGCACCTGCTTTTTCAACAATTTTGTGCTTCACACCTAAGTCAATTAGCTCGCCTTGTTTAGAAATACCTTCACCATACATAATGATAAATTCGGCTTGCTTAAATGGCGGTGCTACTTTGTTTTTAACAATTTTAACCCGGGTTTCGTTACCAACAACCTCATCGCCTTCTTTTACCGAACCAATACGACGAATATCAATACGTACCGATGCGTAAAACTTAAGTGCGTTACCACCCGTTGTTGTTTCTGGGTTACCAAACATTACACCAATCTTCATACGGATTTGGTTAATGAAAATACATAAGGTGTTCGAGCGTTTAATATTACCTGTTAGCTTACGTAATGCTTGCGACATTAAACGTGCTTGTAAGCCCATGTGCGAGTCGCCCATGTCGCCTTCAATTTCAGCTTTTGGTGTAAGTGCTGCAACCGAGTCAATAATAACTACGTCAACCGCGCTTGAGCGTACTAGCATGTCACAAATTTCGAGTGCTTGTTCGCCAGTATCTGGTTGCGATACAAAAAGCTCATCTATGTTTACACCAAGCTTTTGTGCATAAACTGGATCAAGAGCATGCTCAGCATCAATAAAGGCACATGTTTTGCCTTCTTTTTGTGCTTCAGCGATAACTTGCAAAGTAAGCGTTGTTTTACCAGACGACTCAGGACCATATACTTCTACAATACGCCCCATAGGTAAGCCACCTATGCCTAAGGCAATATCGATACCTAATGAGCCTGTAGATACAGATTCAATGTTTAACGCTTTGTTATCACCCAATTTCATAATTGAGCCTTTACCAAATTGACGTTCAATTTGTGATAAAGCCGCGTCCAACGCTTTTTGTTTGTTATCGTTCATTTTACTCTCCAAATCCAGCTAATGCGACAAGTATACTGTATGAAATCACAGTATCAAGTTAATTTTATTATTTTATCTGCTCTATTATAGTTTTTAAAGAAAATACAATAGCTTGCAGTCTAACCTGTGCTCTATCGCCGGTAAATACTTGTTTAAATACCAGCTGTTTGTCGTTAATGTGTAGCCCAAACCATACTAAGCCTACCGGCTTATCTGGGGTTGCTCCTCCTGGGCCTGCAATACCCGATACAGTAATCGCAATATCGGCATTAGTTGCTGCAATTGCGCCTAAAGCCATCTCACGCACCGTTTGCTCGCTTACCGCCCCATATTGCGTTAATGTGGCGGCACTTACATTTAGTAAATCTTGCTTTGCTTGGTTACTGTAAGTTACAAATGCACGGTCAATATAGGCAGAGCTTCCAGGAGTGTCGGTAAGTGCATAACTTACCCCGCCACCAGTACATGACTCAGCAGTAGTGATCCATAAGCATTTATCCGTTAAAATAGCGCCTAATTGCGCAGCAAGTGTTTTAATCTCTTGATGTAATTCCATATTCAGCCTTTGGGTAAATACATGTCGTTTGATCTTTATGCTCCACACACTATAAAACAACAAACCCCTATGATGCAGCAGTATCTAAAAATAAAATCAGAGCATCGCGATATTTTATTGTTTTATCGGATGGGGGATTTTTATGAACTCTTTTTTGATGACGCAAAACGCGCCGCTCAATTACTCGATATTTCGCAAACTCAGCGCGGTAAAGCCGGTGGCGATCCTATTCCTATGGCCGGTGTACCTTATCATGCCGTAGAAAACTATTTAGCCCGTTTAGTGCAAATGGGCGAATCTGTTGCTATTTGCGAACAAGTAGGCGATCCGGCTACCAGTAAAGGGCCTGTTGATCGCAAAGTGGTGCGTATTGTCACCCCAGGTACTATTTCTGATGAAGCCCTACTGCAAGAGCGCCAAGACAACTTACTTACCAGCGTATGGCAGAGTAAAAATGGTACTTATGGCATTGCTTATCTTGATATTAACTCGGGTCGTTTTAACGTTGTAGAAGTAAATACCGACGAGGCATTCACTTCAACTATACAACGCCTCGCCCCTGCAGAATTACTGTATAGCGAAAGCTTCGAAAATGTTCATTTAATTGAGCACATTAAAGGCGCGCGTCGCCGCCCTGAGTGGGAGTTTGATTTAGACACCGCCCAGCATTTATTGTGTGAGCAATTTGGTACAAAAGATTTAGTCGGTTTTGGCGTTGATAAAGCCCACTGCGCCTTAGTTGCCGCGGGTTGTTTAATGCAATACGTTAAAGACACTCAACGTATTGCATTACCCCATATTCGTGCCATTACTCTTGAACACAACGAGCATGCCGTTATTTTAGATGCTGCTACTCGTAAAAATTTAGAGCTGACCGTTAATTTATCGGGTGGATTTGAAAACACGCTAGCGCAAGTACTTGATAAAACAGCAACCCCTATGGGATCTCGTTTACTTAAGCGCCGTATTCATACCCCAGTGCGTAATAAAGACGAGCTAAACTCGCGGTTAAACGCTATTAGCGTAATTTTAGAGGTACAGCTTTGTGGTGAGCTACACGAATCATTAAGAGAAATTGGCGACGTAGAACGTGTTATTGCCCGCCTTGCTTTGTGCACTGCTCGTCCTCGCGATTTAACTCGTTTGCGTAGCGCCTTACAAGCACTTGCACCGCTGCATACTTTATTAAACGATGCCAGCGATCCGCGCATTGCCAGCATTATTAAGCAATCGCCTGAGCTACCTGATTTACAAGCGCTATTAGAGCGTGCAGTAATCGAAAACCCGCCGGTACTTATTCGCGACGGTGGTGTAATTGCCCCTGGTTATAACAGCGAGCTTGATGAATGGCGTAACTTAAGCAAAGGCGCAACCGATGTGCTTGATCAGTTAGAGTTACGAGAGCGTGCACGTACAGGGATCAGTACCCTTAAAATTGGTTATAACCGAGTACACGGCTTTTTTATTGAAGTTAGTCGCGCCAATGCGCATTTAGTGCCTGCCGATTATATTCGCCGCCAAACACTTAAAAATAATGAACGCTATATTATTCCTGAGCTAAAAGAGCACGAAGACAAAGTACTTGGCAGCCAGTCAAAAGCATTAGCGCTCGAAAAACAGCTTTACGAAGAGCTATTTAGATTTATTGCGCCGCATATTGAGCAATTACAAATAATGGCAGCCGCCCTTGCCGACTTAGATGTGCTAAATAACTTAGCAGAGCGTGCACTTACACTTAACTACGCTAAGCCGATACTTTGCGATAACGACAACATAAGCATTAAACAAGGTCGTCATCCTGTGGTTGAGCAAGTAATGAAAGAACCCTTTATTGCCAACCCAGTAGAGCTAAATGCACAACGTAAAATGTTAATAATTACCGGTCCAAACATGGGTGGTAAATCAACCTATATGCGCCAAACTGCACTTATAGTGCTAATGGCTCATATTGGCAGTTACGTACCCGCAGACAGCGCTAAAATAGGCAATATTGACCGTATATTTACTCGTATTGGCGCAAGTGACGATCTCGCATCAGGGCGCTCTACCTTTATGGTAGAAATGACCGAAACCGCCACGATTTTAAATAATGCCACAGCGCAATCTTTGGTATTAATGGATGAAATTGGCCGCGGAACAAGCACTTACGATGGGCTTTCGCTTGCGTATGCTACTGCCGATCATTTAGCGTCAAAAATATCAGCAAAAACCTTGTTTGCCACCCACTACTTTGAGTTAACCGAGCTTGCAGAGCAAACGCCTGGGCTGGTAAATGTGCACCTTGATGCCATAGAGCATAACGACACTATTGCCTTTATGCACACGGTACTTGATGGCGCAGCAAGTAAAAGCTTTGGCTTACAAGTTGCTGCACTTGCTGGCGTACCCAAGTCTGTAATAAATCAGGCAAAACAAAAGCTTAAACTACTCGAAAATCACCAAAGTGTCACCGCGCCTAATATTGAGCAGCAAGCATTTACCTTTAATAATCAAGCCCAACAAATTAGCCCTTCTGAAGTAGAATTGCAGTTAACGGCTATCGATCCTGATAATCTATCACCGCGACAAGCTCACGATTTACTCTATAAATTAAAAGCACTTCTTTAATTTACAAACAAAAAAAAGCTGAAGAATAAAACCTTCAGCTTTTTTACACATAACATGGTACTTTATTAAAACTTACGCAAAGTGCTCAAATAAACTCTCTGTGCTTAAGCCTTCTTGTTGCAAAATATCTTTTAAACGACGTAATGCTTCTACCTGAATTTGTCTAACGCGTTCACGGGTTAATCCTATTTCACGGCCAACATCTTCAAGCGTTGATGGCTCATAGCCTAATAAACCAAAGCGACGGGCTAACACCTCACGCTGCTTTGGGTTTAGCTCTCCTAACCAGTCAACAATGTGTTTATTCATATCGTTATTTTGTACTTCGCCCTCAGGACCAACATTGTTGTCATCGGCAATAATATCGAGCAAAGCGGTATCGTTTTCGCCGCCGATCGGCATATCAACCGAGGCTATTTTTTCATTCAAGCGCAGCATTTTGGTGACATCTTCAACCGGCTTATCTAAACAAGCTGCTATTTCTTCGGCGGTTGGTTCATGATCTAATTTTTGAGTTAGCTCGCGCGCGGTACGTAAATATACGTTAAGTTCTTTTACTACATGTATTGGCAAGCGAATAGTGCGCGTTTGATTCATAATGGCGCGTTCTATAGTTTGGCGTATCCACCATGTTGCATAAGTAGAAAATCGAAAGCCACGCTCAGGATCAAACTTCTCTACGGCGCGAATTAAGCCTAAGTTACCCTCTTCAATTAAATCAAGTAACGCTAAACCTCGGTTGTTATAACGACGAGCAATTTTTACTACAAGGCGCAAGTTACTTTCAATCATGCGCTTGCGAGACGCTTCGCACCCTTTTAAAGATTTACGAGAAAAAAACACCTCTTCCTCAGCGCTTAACAACGGAGAAAAACCAATTTCACCTAAATAAAGCTGAGTAGCATCTAAATTTTTAGTGACTTCTTCTTTGACAAAAACGTCATCATCCACAGCTTCAAGCAGCGGTGTTGAATCATCATCAACAGCAGTTTCATCTAATTTATTATCTACGAGGGTGTTTTTATCAACTTTTGCTGCATCAGCCATAAGACTTCTCCTGAGCAAGTTATCAATATCTTTAAAAATTAGGGAAGGTACTTAGCAGGATTTACAGCTTGCCCTCGGTAGCGAATTTCAAAACGAAGTGCCGTTACCGCAGATTCTGTATTTCCTATCTCTGCTATTTTCTGTCCAGCCTTAACTTCCTGTTTTTCTTTAACAAGTAGTTTCGAGTTGTGTGCATAAGCACTCAAGTAGTCGTCATTATGTTTTAAAATAATTAAACTACCATAACCTCGAAGCGCATTACCCGCATAAACCACTGTTCCTTGTGCGGCGGCTAAAACGGCAGCCCCTTTTTTATTAGCAATCTGTAAGCCTTTGTAGCCATTTTCCTTGTTCGAAAAGCGTTGTGTTATTTTGCCTTTTGCTGGCCAAAACCACTGCACTTTACTACTCGACAAATGCTTAGAGTTACTAATTTTTTTATTGGCTTGTTTCTGAACATACCCTCGTTGTTTAGGCTTATCAAGCTCTTTCTTTGATTTATTGTTATTGTTTTGTGAAGTTTTTGCGACTTTTTTAATAGGAGGAGTATATTTTTTTGTCTTTTTGTATTTTTTTGCTATGGCAGAAAAAGAAATACTCTGCCCGGGGAATATTATGTAAGGTGCTGGTATTGAATTATTTTTAGCTAAGGTTCTAACATCTTGGCCTGCACTAAATGCTATAGAATAAAGTGTATCGCCTTTTTGAACAGTATATTTATCGCCATTAATGTTAATTTTTCTGCCGTAATTATTAACATCATTATTTAAACTACTGACAGGCGCCGGAACATGGCTAGACGAGCAAGCAAAGAGCAAAATACTAATAAATAAAGCAACATAACATTTTATTTGTTTATTCACTGTATTTAGCTCCTTATGTTAATAACATTATTTTATAGTACTTAACGTAATAAAATGTATGCAACTGCAATTAAAAGCACAACTGCCCATCCAAGCACTTCAATGTATTGACGTAATTTTTGCTCCATTTTAACACCGCCCCACTTCATCAGTGCAGCAACTAAAAAGAACCGAGCGCCTCGCCCTACTGCAGACGCAATTAAAAACGGCAAAAATGCCATTTGTAATACCCCTGCGCCTATAGTAAATACTTTATAAGGAATAGGCGAAAAACCGGCTATAAATACCACCCACACGCCATAGTTTTTAAACCAATCAAGTGCAATATCAAATTTATCTTGCCAGTGCATTTGTACTATAAGTGGCTCAACAACCGGTTCAAATAACCAAAAGCCAAGTAAATAACCTACTATGCCACCAACAACAGACGCTATAGTGGCAAAACTTGCAAACCGCCATGCTTTTTTAGGCTGAGCAAGCGACATTGGTGCCAGCATTACATCAGGAGGGACAGGAAAAAACACAGACTCTGCAAAGCTCATTGCAGCTAAATAACGCTCAGCATGACGGTGCTTAGCCCACACTAGAGCCATATCGTATAACTTAGTAAACAACTTCAAAATGAATTCCTATTCAATATCACCAGCGACTAGCGGTACAAATCTAACCGGCGCAATTACGTGTTCTGTGTAGTTATTGCCATTGCGAATAACCATAGTTAATTTTTGCTCTTGCTCGCCTATTGGGGCAAGTAACACACCACCATCTGCTAATTGAGCTAATAGATCTTGCGGGATTTTAGCCGCGGCTGCGGTGACTATAATGCCGTTAAACGGCGCTTGCGACTCCCAACCTTGCCAGCCATCGCCATGTTTCATTGCCACATTATATAAATCGAGCTGATGTAAACGGCGCTTAGCTTGCCATTGTAATGCTTTAATACGCTCTACTGAGTAAACCTTGGTAAATATTTTAGCCAGTATTGCCGTTTGATAGCCCGATCCCGTGCCTATTTCTAGCACCTTGTCGCGCACACCAGCTAATTGCAGCAGTTCGGTCATACGCGCCACAATATAAGGCTGCGAAATAGTTTGCCCTTGGCCTATTGGTAACGCAGTATTTTGATACGCTTTATGTTGCAGCACGTCACCCACAAATATATGTCGTGGTATTTGTGCAATCGCATCTAGTACTTGCGTATCCTCAACACCTTCACGCTGTAATAGCGCTGATAGCGCCTTGGCGCTGCGGGTATAATTAGCCAGCACGGTTTATCTCCAAATCAGCTAACCACTCCCCTACCGCTTTAATGCTCTCGTTAGCGGTCATATCAACACTCAGTGGGGTAACCGAGGCATAGCCATTATTAATTGCATGAAAATCGGTACCTTCTCCAGCATCACTTTCTGTCCCTAAAGATCCGTACCAGTAAATATCTCGACCCCAAGGATCGGTTTGCTTGGTCATGGTTTCGGCTTTATGGCGCGCACCCAAACGCGTTACCTGCACGCCTTTTAATTCGCTTAAAGGAATGTCGGGTACATTAATATTTATAATTTGATCTTTTGGTAGCGGATGCGAAGCTAAACCTTTAATAATACTTATAGTTACCGCTGCCGCCGTTTCAAAATGCTCGCCGTGGTGCGAACACAAAGACACCGCAATAGCAGGCAAACCTAAATGGCGTCCTTCGGTTGCTGCAGCTACCGTGCCTGAGTACAAAGTGTCGTCACCTAAATTAGCGCCGTGGTTTATACCTGCGACCACTAAATCGGGCATTTCATCAACAAGCTGGTTAACGCCTAAATGCACACAGTCAGTAGGTGTACCATTAACCGATATAAAGCCATTTTCAAGCTTTGTAGCACGCAGTGGGTTAAGCAAAGTTAACGAGTTACTTGCACCACTGCAGTTTCGGTCGGGGGCAACTAAAGTGACCTCGGCAATTTGCATTAATGCTTGATATAACACCGCAATACCTTTAGCGCCTACACCATCGTCGTTACTTAATAGGATCTTCATCTTTGCTGTCCTTTTCTTTTCGCTCGCGTGGGCTTGCGTCAGTGTAATCCACCAGCTCACGTAATAATGCCGTAGCAAAACAGCCTTTTGGTAAACCAAAACTTAGCTTTAAAGTGCTTTCATCTATAGTTTCTACGCTAAAATCTTGCGGGATTAAACGCAGCATTCGGCGCTCATTTTTTAGCCCTAACTCGCCTAAACCATCACACCAAGACTGATAAGGCCCAAGCCATACTTTTTCTTGTTCGGTAAGCCCTTTTTCGCTTTTACCTACCATAGGTGCCGACATCATAATATCGCCAGAGGCTAGGCGGGCTATATTCTCATCGCTAATAGCGTCTTCAAAAAAGGCGTTACTGCCGCTAAGCATAAACACTTCACGGTGCATGGTTTTAGCTAAACCATGCTCCTTTACTCGTAAACTTACGAGTTGATTAAATACATGCGAGCGCGCTGCAGAAATAATAATACCGCGTAATTTTTTATCGCGAATACGCTCACCTGCAAACATTTTTTCAGCCATTACCAGGTTATGACCATCACGGCCAAAGCGTTGCTCGCCAAAATAGTTAGGCACGCCACTGCGTACCGCATTAATACGGCACAAAATATCCAGAGGATCGGTAACATTGCGCAGCGTAATAGTAAATTTATTACCTTTATGACAGCCCGTTCTCAGCTTACGTTCGTGGCGTTGCTGCGATACAACAAACACGCTTTCGCTGTTTAAATCACTAAAATCAATTGGCTTTTTAATGGGTACTTTTACACTAAACCACTGCGAACACACTCCGTGGCGATCTTTCATCCCAGCATAACTTACATCGCGTGGTGATACCCCAGCTCGCTGCGCAATTAACTTTGCTACGTACTGGGTGTTTTCGCCTTTTTTTACTACTTGCAAACATACATGCTCGCCGCTACCGGTAAACTCAATGCCTAAGTCTTCATCTACCATAAAGTCTTCGGCTGTGGTTTTAAAGTCAGCTTTTGATAACGGTGCGCCGTATAAATAATTTAAATCGCTCATGCGTTTGTTTTACTCATTGACTCTTTGTTCATAATTACCACTGCATGGCTCGAAATGCCTTCTTTTCGCCCTTCAAAACCGAGCTTTTCGGTGGTTGTAGCTTTAACATTTATTTGCGATAGTTCGCAGTTTAAATCACTTGCAAGGTTGCTACGCATAGCTTGAATATGAGGCAACATTTTTGGCGCTTGTGCCACTATAGTTACATCTCCATTGCCCAATACATAACCTTGCTCTTTAGCTAAGCTCACCACATGACGCAGTAATATTCGGCTGTCGATATTTTCATATTCACTGGCCGTATCTGGAAAGTGTTTACCAATGTCGCCCATTGCAAGCGCGCCTAAAATAGCATCGCACAGAGCATGAATAGCAACATCGCCGTCGGAGTGCGCTAAAAAACCTTGCGGATAATCAATCTTTTCGCCGCCGATAGTTAATGGGCCAACACCGCCAAATTTATGCACGTCAAAACCATGACCAATTCGTATCATAATGCATTCTCGTTTTGTTGTTTTTGAAGTAAAAAACCAGCCAAGTCTAAATCCTCAGGAGTGGTTATTTTAATATTATCGCTACGCCCTGGTATTAATTTTACTGGCTTGTTAGCCCATTCAATGGCGCTTGCTTCGTCGGTAATAACTGCGCCGCTTGCCAGTGCATTTTGCAGCGCATTTTTAAGATCTTCGTATTTAAAAAACTGCGGAGTAAGGGCTTGCCATAAATCATCTCGGGGTACGGTTTGCTCAGCATAAATATGGCCACGTTTTATAGTGTCTTTTACTTTACTGGCTAAAATTCCGCCTTCATCGGCGCTTATACACTCATTTATAAGTGTATTTATGTCGTCAATAGTAACTAGCGGGCGGGCAGCATCGTGCACAAGTACCCAGTCAGGCGGGTTGGCGGCTAAAAAAAGCAAACTATTTAAAACGGAATCTGCACGCTCTTTACCGCCACAAGTACGCACAATGCGCGCATCAATCACTGGCAATTGCTCAAAGTAAGGATCGTTTTCATTTAGGGCTACAACAATTGTATTAAGCTGCGCTAAAGCAGATAATTTTGTGAGCGTATGCTCTAAAATAGTTTTACCTGCTAATTTAATATACTGTTTAGGTGCATTATGCTGCATTCTGCTACCAACCCCGGCAGCAGGTATAATGGCAGCTATAGTTGGTTTATTTGTCATATTATTGTTGAGCTGGTAAAACACGTATAAATGTTTCGCCCGCTTTAATCATTCCTAATTCGTTACGTGCGCGCTCTTCTATGCCTTCATGGCCAAGCTTTAAATCTTCTATATCGGCGGTTAATACTTTATTGCGTTTAATTAGTTTTTCGTTAGTTTGTAAATGAGATGCAACCGCACTTTTTAAACGTGTGTAGTCTTGTACGCCATTATGGCCAAACCACAATCTATACTGCACAAACAGTGCTAAACATAACAAGCCAACCTGAAAAAACCGCATTTAACACTCCTTATTTTAAATTCAAATAAACTTATTTAATTAACCAAGTTACGTTTGTAATCGTTTTACATTGCGCCAATTTATACTTCCTGCCAGTAGCATTTCGCGCAGCGATAAAACCCGTGGCAAACAACGCTTTGAAAACTGCCATTGGTGCCCGCAACACGCCGCGGTTAATGACACTTTACTCGGCGTTAATAATTGCGCGTTTGGCAGCTCAAGTCCCTGCCCCGAAAACGCAAACCAACCTAGCTCATTACAATGCACTTTATTGTCGCTTACTTGGTCTAGGCTGTCTATTCTAACGCGAATTTGCTCATCACTACTCACTAAAATAGGGATTATTAACCCGACTTTGGCATTATGTTGATAAAAAAGTTCATTTGCTTGAATGTTAATCTCTGGTGGGGTCGGTTTTTGCTTTGCAAGCCAAGAGCCATTTTGCGAATCTAGTTTAAAAGGCGAGCTTGTATTAGCAACTAATGTGGCAGCACGTTCAATGTAATAAGGTAGACTTTTTAATTGGCGACGCAGCCTATCGCTATTAGGCTCAGCGACTAAACGCTGAACCTCACGTTGATAAAATGCATTACACAATTGTGCATATAACACTTTTTTTGCATCGGCTTGCCACATTTCAACTTGTTGTGGCGCGCCAACAGGCTCATTTTTTGCTGCCAATTGCCGTACTCAAAAACACTTAGGTAAATGTTTTATAACACAGTACTGCATAATTTTTAAGCGCCGAGTGCTAAATTAAGCGCTTGGCTTTTCACCTAATTTAGCCATGCCCGACTCTAAAAACTGCACTACAGTATTGCGTTTTTTACCTATGAGTAAACTGCCGTCGGCTAAAAACATAAAGTTTTGCCAGTTGCGTTTAAACACATCAAAGGTGGTTTCAATAATATTGTCGCGTGCCATGCAAAAATAAACAGTGGTATTAGCTTGCCAATCTAAGTGCGCTAAAATAGCTTCGGGAAGTTGTTCATCGCCGTTTTCCCATGCGCTTTCCCAGTTTACTTCTTGGCTATAACTTTCATCTTGACCACACCAATCTGTTTTATCAAAAAAATCAGGGTGATCAAACTCACGGCTCACCATAGTTGTCCACAGTACAGCTGCGCGCTCAAGGCTCATAGGTTTAATGTTTGCAGCATCGTCGGCTGAAACAAGCATGTCTTTATGGCGAAAAACCCATGCTTTTTTGTAATCATCTAGCGTAATATAGTTCATAGTATTGGCAAATTAGTTAGCATTAAAAGTGCAGAAACAAATTATACAAGAGATCAAAACATGACTACAGCAATAAAACCAATTTCCCTCAAATCAGGCATATACCAACACTACAAAGGGGCACAGTACAAAGTGCTTTATGTAGCCACTCACAGCGAAACCAGTGAGCAACTGGTAATTTACCAAGCGCTATACGGTGAGTTTGGTATATGGGCACGCCCTTTAGAAATGTTTAGCGAAACAGTTGAAAAAGACGGCAAAACTATTCCTCGGTTTAGCTACCTTGGTGAAGCCGGTTAACTATGGCATGATAGGATTATAAAAACTCATCTGACCTGTGACGAAAAGAAGGTAATAAAGTGCAATTTAATTCAACCGATAATTACATCGCCAGCTCTGCGCTTAAGCAAGCTGTAAACGCGGCTATTATGCTCGAAAAGCCACTTTTAATTAAAGGTGAGCCGGGTACAGGTAAAACCATGCTAGCTGAAGAGCTGGCAAAAAGTTTAGATACCGAACTTATTCAGTGGCACATTAAATCGACCACCAAAGCGCAGCAAGGTTTGTATGAATACGATGCGGTTTCGCGCCTGCGCGACAGCCAGCTGGGCGACGAGCGCGTACACAATATTAGTAACTACATAGTTAAAGGCAAACTGTGGCAAGCATTTACTTACGCCGACCAACACGGTAAACGCCCTGTATTATTAATAGATGAAATAGACAAAGCCGATATTGAGTTTCCAAACGATCTACTGTTAGAGCTCGATAAAATGGAATTTCATGTTTACGAAACCAGCGAGCGAGTAGTAGCAAAAGAGCGCCCTATTGTGATCATCACCTCTAATAACGAAAAAGAGCTACCCGACGCATTTTTACGCCGCTGCTTTTTTCATTACATTGATTTTCCATCTGCCGATGAAATGCAGCAAATTATTGACGTGCACTACCCTAACATTAAGCAAGATTTAGTACGCCAAGCACTCGAAGTGTTTTTTAACCTGCGCGAAGCAAACGGCCTTAAAAAGAAGCCATCTACCAGCGAATTACTCGACTGGTTAAAGCTACTTATGGCAGAAGATATAGACGCAAAAACACTCCACGACAAAGCTAAAAAAGGCGGTTTAATGCCAATGTTTGGCGCATTACTTAAAAATGAGCAAGACATAAGCCTAATCGAAAAACTCGCGTTTATGAGCCGCTAGGGCCTGTTGACCTTTCAGGATTAAAATTTGTTCTAACTAAGGACGATTTAATCGTGGCGCGAGGTTTGTAACCTAGTGGGCTAAGTAAAAGCCGAGCAACAAAGAGTTAATCGTCCCTAGGACGAACCTTCAGGCAGCGCGTGTTTGGTATTTATGCTGCGTTATCGCCTATTTTTGGGGAATAACCACACTACATAGGCTCTGCCTTGCCTAAATACCAAACACACTGCTGCAAATTTAACCTCGAAAGATAAACAGGCCCTAACATGTTAATACAGTTTTTTTTCACGCTGCGTAAATACCGTTTACCGGTAAGCCTGCGCGAGTTGCTTGATTTAATTAACGCCTTAAAAAAGGGTGTTATATTTGCCGACGTAGACGCTTTTTACCATTTAGCACGCACTATAATGGTAAAAGACGAAACCCACTTTGACCGATTCGACAAAGCCTTTAGCGACTACTTTAGTGGTATTGCCGACCTTGATTTGCTCGAGAGCTTAAAGCAACAGCACAACTTACCAGAAGATTGGCTGCGTAAAGAGTTTGAAAAAAACCTTAGCGATGAAGAAAAAGCCCAACTTAAAGCCATGGGCGGCCTCGACGAGCTAATGAAAACCCTAAAAGAGCGTTTAGAAGAGCAACAAAAACGCCACGCAGGCGGTAATAAATGGGTTGGCACCGGCGGCACCTCACCTTTTGGTGCTTATGGCTATAACCCCGAAGGTGTGCGCATAGGCCAAGACGGCAACCGTAACCGCCAAGCAGTAAAAGTGTGGGATAAACGCGAATATCGCAATTTAGACTCCGACCGTGAAATTGGCTCGCGTACTATTAAACTTGCCCTTAAAAAACTGCGTAAATTTGCCCGCACTGGCGCCAGCGACACGCTAGATTTAAACGAGACCATTCGCGCTACCGCAAAACAAGGCGGCATGCTTGACGTAAAAATGGCACCAGAGCGCCACAATGCAGTAAAAGTACTCATGCTGTTTGATATTGGCGGCTCAATGGATGACTACATTCATACCTGCGAAGAATTATTTAGCGCCGCCCATGGCGAATTTAAACACTTAGAGTTTTACTACTTTCATAACTGCCTATACGAAAATGTTTGGCAAGACAACGAACGCCGTCACTCAAACGTAATAGACACCATGACGCTAATTAATAAGTTTACCAGCGACTACAAAGTAATATTTGTAGGCGATGCCACTATGGGCCCATACGAAATAGCCTACCCCGGCGGCTCGGTAGAACACTACAATGAAGAGCCCGGCAGTGCATGGTTACAACGTGTCACAAATCACTTTGATAAAGTGGCTTGGCTCAACCCACAACCCGTTGAACACTGGCCGTACTATCAATCAATAGGTTTTATTAAAGAGCTGATGAACAACCGAATGTATGCGCTGAGTTTAGATGGAATAAGTAAAGCGATAAAAGAGCTGAGTTAATATTGCTATTAATGTCAGCTCAATGCTCTGATAAGCAAATGTGACACGCAAGCTTAGTGGTTAGTTTTTACCTTGGTTGAGGTAGGTTGGTTTGAGCGAAGCGAAACCCAACGAAAAAAGGCAACGTCAATTATCATAGGCGTTTTGCATTATCGATTGGCTAAAAAGTGCCAAGTGTAGGTCGGATAAGCGAAGCGCCATCCGACACAGTAAAATACCTTGCCAATTATTATCAATAATTTATGTTGTCGAGTGGCTGGAGAGTGCCATGAGCGGACTGTCAGTAAGTCTCAAGTCGATATTGCTCCCCAGTCTTTGAGCATACTCCTATACACTAATGATCAACGGTCTGTTATTACTTTTGGAAAGTTCATAAGTATTAATAGCAAATATTCACCTTTTTATTAAATCTCACCATGACATTTAGAAAAAGATCTTCCACTACCGCAATAGCAATCATCAAAAGGTTCTTTTAATCCATGTTTTTTAAAAAGCTCTAATTGGCGTAATTCAATATGTTTCTTTTGTTTTTTTTCAATAAACGATGCAATTTTTTCGTCTAGATATACTTCAGGACTCCAGTTATCTAGAAGCTTAGGAATAAAAAAGGAATCAATAGCAGAAGCTGTTATACCCAATGGAGCGTTAAATAAGCCAATAATTGTAGGGTATAAAAACCTTACAGCACTTGCTTTTATAGATTTAGTCTTCTTTTTCAATACAGCGGAAACCAACTTTTCTTTATCAAAGTCATTTGATTTTAACCACTTTCTGAAGATACTCGCTTGGCCTGAATCTCTGATCTTTATCACATCATCAACGCTTAAAATATTTCTTTTAAACAAATAAAAAAGATCTGGAATCCCTTTTTTTTGTAATAAATATTCAAACCCCTCAGTTTTTGTTACTGAGTTTGAATTTAAAATAATTTTTTGTCTCAGATAAGATTCTGAAATAGAATCTTGTATTATTGATTCAGCATTGCACTTACTTTGTAAAACAAAACCTTGAGCTACCTCACAAACCCTAAGTTTAATTGATTTTTCAACTAAGTTAGGAGTATTGTCTACAACCCCCAGAGCAGTTCGCAATTCCTTAGAATTGAAATCTCTTGTAATTTCACTAATTATTTTTTCTTCATCAGAATATTCCGCATCTTGATCTATCAGAATCTTTTTTGAGTCAACTAATTGCCTTAGCTTTGACTGTTCTTTACTGCTTTGGCATTTTATATTGGTATATCCATCAAAAATATCTCTAATTGGCTTTAACTTCCCTAATACACTTAACTTTAAACCACCATCTTTCTCTAAAAATGCAAAGTCACGCAGATCATATAAGACTGTTAAAGCGTCTTCTTTCATCAAAGTCATAATATTTCGAGAGCCTAACAGCTCAATACACCTAACAAAATCATCGTACCTCAAAATCACCTTATCATGCATTAGCAAACCAAGAAATAATTGCTTAAGAGAGTTATCAAGGGCAGCATCATATTCCATTTTACTAAATGCGAACCCTGAAAATCCTTTGGGTATCTCTTCGAAACTTTGTTTATCGTTACTGTATATTGAAAAACTACCTAAAGCTTTCGGAAATGAATTAATTAATACATTTGACAAATTTATCCCTCTTCATAACTGACATCTAAATGTTTGCTCACTATAAAAAATATATATGAGAATACTATCTATACAAAATTACCTTCAGAATCGTAATAGAAACACCACTGCATATTGATTGCTTAGTTAAGGTGCGATCAACGTAATACAAAAATCCCTTGAAGCCAAACGGGTCAAATCTTGACTTCAGACATTTAAATTTTAACTATGCGGTTATCGCTCACAGCCGAACTTCGCAAAAGTGCCATAAGTGGACAGTGCTAACGCCCGGCTAACCGCGCAAATGTTTGATGCCGGCTTTTATGCGTTTCTTTGCATAAAAGGTTACAGCGAATATTTGTCCGTTTGAGCCGCTGGTTATGCTTCATTGATTTTGCTAAGCCCCGTAACTTTTGTGACCACACCTTTTGCAACTTTTTTCGGCCCTTCCATGCTGAAAAATTTAGTCCCCACTGAAATTCGAACAGAATGAAACTCCATCATTTCCTTGGCCACGATATGCATTCTAGCTTTCAGTTTACCGGTTAACGGAACACCGGTATCAATAGAATCACCGTTTTCGTCAATGAACTCTGGCCAAATCATAAACATTCGGCCTTCGGGGTTATTCTCTGCATAAGTTAAATCCCATCTTATACCATTTTTTGGTGGAGTTTTTCGTCCACCTTCTTGTTCGGTAAAAATGGTAATTTCCGCTTCAAAAGCGTCAGGATGATCGTAAAGTTTATTCATAATTTTTGTGCATAACGCTTGGCGTAACCGGACCCAAAAAGCAGAGTGACGAAGGAGCGACGCTTTTTGGGGTCCGCGTTTACGCCATTGTTAGATGCTTTTTGCCAACAGGCCAATAGAGCTTAAGAAACCATCTCCAAAGCCAACCCTTGATATTTCAATTCGTTCATTTAGTCCTGTATCGCTTGTGAAGTTTATATCTTCGTATAAGGCTATTGGTAATTCACGATTATCTTTGAAACGTTTATCGGGGCCGCCACGCTTATTGACATACTTCCAGGTTCTATCAACCACCTTTGCATCTCTTGGGACGCTTCCATCTTCGATGAACCTTGTACTTTCGACTGACACTCTAAGATTCGTATAGCTCACCGCACCAACACCATTTGGTTCAAATATTAGAACCTTATCAGGAAAAAAATATAGGGTTTGCTTTCCAACTGGAATGGATGGAACCGAAACATTGGTTTTCACATACGGTGGATTTCCTATGCCCAGCGATATTGATGTTCTTTTGATAACACTCGTAGCGCCAGCATTACGTTTTCTGTCTTTGACTGCACCCTCTGCCTCAACATGCCATTTGCTTGATGATGCTGAAAGCTGGCCGAACGAATCATGTAGTTTCTGGTAAAGAGCTTCAATTTCAGGTTCAAGCTCGAAAAATAAAACCGTTGTTTTTCTTAAGCTATCTTTGACGGATGCAAAAATAGTGAGGGCAACAGTAGCTACTGCTATAACAACTGCAAGAGTTGGTGTATCGGAACTCTTAAAGGCGACGAACGTTAAAATTGCACCAATCACGGCTATAAACGGCCATATTCTGACCTTTTTTCTTTTTTCATTCATTTCCGTGACAAGGTCAGCCGATGATGAATCAACCATTTGCGTGATATGAGCGCTTTCTATTTCTTTTAATGGCTCATGATCAATTTCGGTGTGATTTTGTTGTAATTCAGGGCTATGTGATGGCTGACTTCTTTCGCTGGAACAGGAGGGTAGTGTTTTTCTGTAATACAAACCGCCTCTTCCCATGTGTACGTAGTTGCCTCGCGGCCCCGTTCCAAAACGAAGCCCTTTGACACCTGCTGATACACCTACACCGGATTTGGACAAATTGAACCTGAAAGGTCCAACGCTAATAGCTTTTCGAATGTAAAAGCCCATCTATGGAACTCCATTTTTTTGCATCTAACGCCTTGCTAAGAGGCAAAAAATAGTTGGTTAAAATAAGCGACGCAGGAGCAAAAACCAACTGTTTTTTGTCCTTTTAAGCAACTTGTGTACGCCCGACATGGGCATTGACTTATGAGGTGAAAGTCCTCTGTAGGAAGATCACCGTTTAA
>NZ_JBEOOB010000036.1:0-41677 GCF_040308685.1 Pseudoalteromonas sp. 20-MNA-CIBAN-0454
GTGCCAGCCTGAGCCCGATATCGACAGCTTGTTACCCTGGAATTTTAAAACATAGGTGTAGTTCGCTAGACGCTCACTGCGAATTCAGTAGTGGCCGCTTCTGCACATCCTGTGCTCTACGGCATTTGTATTCCTTTATATCAAACAAAACAGCTCGAAGGCGAACCACGCGGAAGGCCGCCCCGACACAAAGAGAGTGTGTCGCATTTGCACTGTGACTCTCTACCGCTGTGGGCACTACGACATTACCAGGCTCCAAATTGTAGAAAGCCCGACTAGAAATAGTCGGGCTTTTTTACGTCTGAAGAAAAGTGAAGTGTGGGTGAATAATGTACACAAGTCTCCCGCGTAGGTTGGGCGAGCGTAGCGACACCCGACACTCAAATCATGAAAACATCACCACTAGCCAATGAATGTGGTGCATTTGCACTGTGACTCTCCACCGCTGTGGGCACTTACGACATTCTACTGCGTTGTCGCTACGAAGTAGCGCGCCGACTCCAAATCGAGATAGCCCGATTGAAAATAATCGGGCTTTTTTACGTCTGCAGAAAAGTAAAATTCAAGTCATTAATAAGTAAAACTCAAAGATAAAAAAATACTATGCTGATAAACTCAAAGTACATTTATTTTAGACTTGTATGAGCATGACAGCATTTTCTAGCCGAGTTTATTTACTGCGACATGGTGAGCTTACGACTAAAGATGTTTTAGCGGGGCATACCGATTTTATATTGAGTAAAAAAGGGTTTGAGCAGTTAAATATCGCCTGTGGCAGGTTAGCAAATATTGATTTAGTTACCTCATCGTCTTTAAAGCGCTGTAGTGAGTTTGCTCGGCAATTTTGTGATTTTAATAAAATACCACTGAATATAACCGACGATATTAAAGAGTTTAACTTTGGTGATTGGGATGGCCAAAGCTATGATGAACTGTGGCAGCATACTAAAACACCGACAATTGGTGACTTTTGGCAAAGCCCTTGGCTCGTGACGCCACCTAACGGTGAAAGCATGGCTCATTTTTATCAGCGCATAACAACGTGGTGGCAGCAATTATTAGTTAATACTATTTGCCAAGGTACTCGCTCACAACTTGTAATTACGCATGCAGGAGTAATAAAGCAATTACTCGCTATTATTTGTCAGGTGCCAAAACAGTTAAATTATCAAAATATATTTACTGTGGGTTATGGCAAGGTTATTTGTATCGATATATTTTTTGATGAAAATGGCCAAGCTTGGCCTAAAATTATTTTTTAAAAACGCCTGATCCTCTTTTATCACAACGATATCAGTTGTGGGATTTAGCAGTTATCTTTTTACTTTTTTGAAAACGTGAGTTGCTACACAATGTTTAAAATAGCCCCTTTGAATAATCAATTTGACCACCTTATTCACAATAAAATAAATAATAAAACCAAACCCCTAGGGGCACTAGGTCAGCTTGAACTGATTGCATTACAGTTAGTAAAAATACTATCTCAAACGATAAAGAGTGACGTTGAATTTACTGCATTTAAAGCTGAGATTTGTAACCCTACTTTAGTTGTTTTTGCTGGAGATCATGGAATTGCAGCGCAAGGAGTATCAATTGCACCGAGTGAAGTAACTGCACAAATGGTCGCTAACTTTGTCGCTGGCGGCGCTGCTATAAATATATTTTGTCAGCAACTTGGCTGGCAACTTGAGGTTGTTGATTGCGGTATATTAGAAAAAAGCCCTGCTAGCAAGGTACATGATTGCCGACTTGGTAATATAACCGCCCCGCTTAACTTACACATGGCCATGAGCACTGCGCAAGTAAAGCAAGGGTTTAGTAATGCTAAGTCACTGGTTTTACAGCTTAAACAACAAGGCTGTAATACATTGGCTATGGGGGAGATGGGAATTGGCAATACCACGAGTGCCGCAGCTATTATGGCAGCAATATTAAATTTACCTGTGACGCAATGTGTGGGTAGAGGCACTGGCGTGAGTGACGAATTAATTGCGCGTAAAATCAATGTTGTTGAGCAAGCATTACAACTGCATAAAGCACACTTGGCTGATCCAATAGCGCTGCTTGCTGCAGTGGGTGGCTTTGAAATTGTGCATATTACCGGTGCAATGCTAGCGGCGGCAGAGCAAGGTATGGCCGTTATTGTTGATGGCTTTATTTGTAGTGCTGCGGCTATGGTTGCGATTAAAATTAACCCTATAGTAAAAGAGTATTTAATTTTTGCTCATTGTTCTAATGAACAAGGCCATCAACAAATGTTAAGCAAGCTTGAAGTTAAACCCTTGCTACAATTAGATTTACGCTTAGGTGAAGGCACTGGCGCAGCATTGAGCTTACCTTTGCTACAAGCCGCTCTTGGCTTTTATAACCACATGGCAAGCTTTGCAGATGCCGGTGTTGAGCAGGTTGTATAATATGAGTGACAGTTCACTTTTAGATACCCCAAATAATAAATTACAAACCAAGGTCACGCAGTGGCAGTTAGTATTATTGGCGATTAGCTTTTTAACCCGCATTCCGGTTGCTTTGCGTTTTAATGTTACTAACACCCACCTTAATCAAGCCAGTCGCTATTTTGCATTAGTAGGTGTGTTACTTGGTGGGTTATTGGCACTTAGTTACTGTATTTTTCAGCTGTTGTTACCGCCGTCTTTAAGTGTGTTATTAATGATGGCCTTTGGCTTGCTATTAACTGGCGCGTTTCATGAAGATGGCTGGGCTGATGTATGGGATGGCTTTGGCGGCGGTTGGCAGGTAGAGCAAAAGCTAACTATCATGAAAGACAGCCGTTTGGGTACTTATGGAGCTGCGGCATTATTTATAATATTACTGATTAAGTTTCAGAGCCTGGTTTTACTTAGTACTTCGCTCACAACCATTATAACTGCGATATTGCTGGGTCAGTGTTTAAGTCGGGTAATAGCAACTAGTTTAATTGTAAGTATGAATTACGTGAGTGAGGATGCCACCTCAAAAGTTAAGCCTATCGCTATGCATTTGTCGTTTAACAGCTTAGCTATTTTAACGCTCACTGCAGTAATTTTATTACTGAGTTTAATTTGTTTAAATATTATTGTATGGCAAACAGCGGTGATTATTATTGCCGTGTTGCTCATTTTACGCAGTGTATTAGTACGCTGGTTTAAGCGCCAATTAGGTGGTTATACTGGAGATTGTTTAGGCGCGGCGCAGCAGTTATCTGAGGTGGTTATTTATTTAACCTTAGTGGGCTTATTATGAGCAACAATCATGTACTAGTTTTAGGTGGAGCCCGCAGTGGTAAAAGTCGTTTTGCTGAACAGTTGGCAATGAAGAGTCATAAATCAGTGATTTATCTGGCCACTGCACAGCCTAATGACGATGAAATGCAAGCACGTATAACACGCCATCAAAAAGACCGCCCAGCAAACTGGCAATTAGTTGAAGAGCCCATAGCGCTTGCCAAACTACTTAAAGCCCATAGTAAAGCTGATAACTGCATATTGGTAGATTGTTTAACGCTATGGCTTACAAACTGTTTATGCCATAGCGACAAGCATTGCTGGCAAACGCAAAAAACTGAGTTATTAGCTCAACTTAAAAGCTTACCAGGGCAAGTTATTTTTGTAAGTAACGAAGTGGGGCACGGTATAGTTCCGCTTGGCGAATTAAGCCGTACATTTGTAGACGAATCTGGCTGGTTACATCAAGCATTAGCTGCGCAGGTTTCCCAAGTTGAGTTTATTATGGCGGGTTTAGCGCTTACATTAAAAAATAAACAATAAACTCCTCCTTTAGAAACACACTGCTTAGTTATATATTGTACAACCTGCAGAGTAGGCTTTGTAGGTTGTTTTTAACGAATTACTGCTTCAAATATCTTTAACTTTAACCGCAGGATTTCCAACAACCACGGTGTTGGCTGCCACATTTTTTGTTACTATCGAGCCCGCTCCAATAACGGCGTTATCGCCAATAGTTATTCCAGCTAAAATGATTACGCCTGCACCAACCCATACATTATTACCTATACTAATTGGCTGGCTAAAGTTTTCTTTACTTAATCTTTGCTGCGGATCTAGCGCGTGAGATACAGCTAGCAATTGTACATTAGGGCCTATTAAACAGTCGTTACCAATACTAATGGCCGACTCAGGTAGCGGAGAATCTAAAATGGTGCAGTTAATATTTATAAAGGTACGATCACCAATAATAAGTGTACTACCATAATCGCAGTGAAACCCTGCTTCAATAATTACCTCTTCACCGCAATCAAAAAATAAGCTTTTAATACGCTTTAAATTGCCCTTACTGGGGCTTTTATTAAATAAACGGCAGATATCGCCGGCGAGCTTACGCTGAGTTAAATATTCTTTACTGATACTATTAAATAATTGCATATACTTTACTTTATTCGGCTATTACCCCTAGCTTACCGTATTTTAAGTTTTATTATAATTTGATTAAATTGCTTTATTTTTGCTCGTTCACTTGCCATTTAACTAGTTTCGTTTAAAATTGCGCATCTTTCGAAACGAAACTTAATTGTATATCACTTATGACCAAACGAAACACCCAGCAACGACGTCACAATATATTGGTTCAGGTTAATGAGCTTGGTGAAGTGGTCGTGGAAAAATTAGCTGAGCAGTTTCAAACCTCAGAAGTGACCATTCGAAAAGATTTAACTGCGCTTGAAAAAAGTGGCCTGTTACTGCGCCGTTATGGTGGAGCTATTGCATTACCAAAAGAGATAGTAAGCGATGAGATTGATTCTAAGCGTAAAGTGGCTATAGCCAAGGCTGCAGCCGCACTGATCAAAGATCATAACCGCATTATTATTGATAGCGGGCGCACTACAGCAGCAATGATCCCAGAGCTTGCAAGTAAACAAGGCCTAGTTGTAATGACGAATGCTATTAAAGTTGCTAATCGCTTGCTAGCGCTCGAAAACGAGCCAACATTATTGATGACCGGTGGGACATGGGATCCGCATTCAGAATCGTTTCAGGGGCAAGTTGCAGAAAGCGTACTATGCTCTTACGACTTTGATCAGCTATTTATTGGTGCCGATGGCATAGACGTAAAACGCGGTACTACTACCTTTAACGAACTAGTTGGCTTAAGCCAAGTAATGGCAAAAGCAGCACGTGAAGTTATAGTGATGGTTGAATCAGATAAAATTGGCCGAAAAATCCCAAATTTAGAATTACCGTGGCAAATAGTAACCACCTTAATAACCGACAATGGCTTAGCAGACGATAAACGCAAAGCAATTGAGGCATGTGGTGTAAAACTAATTTGTGCAGAGATTATGGAATAGCCCGTTAACTTGAATTCAGGTTATAAGCGGGCAAATATTTAAAAAATTAATGGAGACACTATGTGTGGAATAGTTGGGGCAGTTGCAGAACGTCCAGTAAATAAAATTTTAGTTGAAGGCCTTAAACGCCTTGAGTACCGTGGTTACGATTCAGCAGGCGTAGCACTGCTTGATGGCAACACCCTTAAAACTGTAAAAGCAGTTGGTAAAGTAGTAAACCTAGAATCGGCACTTGAGCAATCAGGTGTTAGCGGCCATACAGGTATTGCACACACTCGCTGGGCTACTCACGGTAGTGTAACTGAAGCCAATGCACATCCACATGTTTCAAGCGGCCAGCTAGCACTAGTACACAATGGCATCATCGAAAATCACGTAAGCTTGCGCGCCGCACTTAAAGGCGACGGTTACGAGTTTTTATCAGACACCGACACCGAAGTAATGGTGCACTTAATTCACCAACTTCGCCAGCAACACAAAACCTTACTCGCATCAGTACAAGCTGCCGTTAAGCAATTTGAAGGTGCATTTGGTACAGTTGTATTTGATAAAGACAACAGCAACGAAATTATTGTAGCGCGTTCAGGCAGCCCACTTGTTATAGGTTTAGGGCTTGGCGAAAACTTTATTGCCTCTGATCAATTGGCACTACTACCGGTTACTCGCAGCTTTATATTTTTAGAAGAAGGCGACGTAGCACGTATTACACGTGACACAGTAGAAATTTTTGATGCCGATGGCAACGCTGTAGAGCGTGAAGTGGTTGAATCAAACATCACTCAAGATGCATCAGGCAAAGGCGATTACCGCCATTACATGCTAAAAGAAATTTACGAGCAGCCACTTGCTGTACGTAATACCCTTGAAGGGCGTTTAAACAACGACCGAGTAGCAATTGACGCTTTTGGCGACAGTGCACAACAAATATTTAAAGATGTAAAACACGTACAAATTATTGCCTGTGGTACGTCTTACCATTCGGGTATGGTTGCACGTTACTGGCTTGAGCAATTTGCAGGCGTAAGCTGTAATGTAGAAATTGCCTCAGAATTTCGCTACCGCCAGTCGTTTGTACACGAAAAAAGCCTACTAGTAACTATTTCACAATCAGGCGAAACAGCCGATACACTTGCTGCACTGCGTTTAGCAAAGCAACAAGGTTACATGGCGTCAATGACCATTTGTAACGTACCTGGCTCATCACTTGTACGCGAATCAGACCTTGCCTTTATGACCAAAGCCGGCGCCGAAATTGGCGTAGCATCTACTAAAGCGTTTACTACGCAATTAGTTGGTTTGTTAATGCTTACTGCGTCTATAGCACAAGAAAAAGGCCTTGATCAAAGCGCAATTGTTAATGCAATTAAAGTATTACCTGCGAAATTAGAAGAAACTTTACAGCTTGCAGATAGCATTGCCGAGTTAGCAGAAGAGTTTGCCGACAAGCAGCATTCACTATTTTTAGGCCGTGGTTCGCAATACCCAATTGCAATGGAAGGCGCGCTTAAGCTTAAAGAAATTTCGTACATTCACGCAGAAGCCTACGCTGCAGGCGAGCTTAAACATGGTCCACTAGCACTAATTGACGCCGACATGCCGATTATTGTTGTAGCACCTAATAACGAACTGCTAGAAAAACTTAAATCAAACGTAGAAGAAGTACGTGCTCGTGGTGGTATTATTTACGTATTCGCAGATAAAGATTCTCACTTTGAATCTGACAACACCATGCGTGTTATCAACGTAAATCACACTGACGATATTATTGCGCCAATTGTTTACACCTTACCATTACAGCTACTGTCGTACTACGTAGCGGTAATTAAAGGCACAGACGTTGACCAACCACGTAACTTAGCTAAATCTGTTACTGTTGAATAACAAGAAGTTAGTGTTATAAGATAAATGTGGGTTAACAATAAAGTTTCACCCCAAACAATAAAGTGTCATCCTATTCAATAAAGTTTCATACTAAAAAGAGTCGTAAGCCGGCAGATTTAGGCAGCTTATGACTCTTTTTATTTTAATATACACATTAATTTTTAGTGATAATTACCTAGGGTCATCAAGGTTTGCTTTGTCGGCTTGCACAAAAGGTTTAAATTCTCCATGTGTAATAACTGTTTTACTTAGTGCTTTTTTAGCGGTGATTTGTGTATCACTTCTTAAGTAAGCTCGGTTACTTTCTGATTTTGATTTGTTCACTAACTCTAAGTGATAATCCATTTCATGAGCTTCGCTAAAATTTACAAAATCCCAATCATTCATCAGCTTTTCCTTTTATAGTTAATATGCAAATTTGCACATAAATTATACTATAGATATGCATTGTCTAATTCAAGAGTAATTAGCATTACATTAGATGAAAGAGTATTATCCTAGAACTGAGGCTTAAGTTCTTTAATGCCTACCACCTACTCGAAAAAGTAAAAACAATTAAATTAGCCATGTTTTTTCTGAATTTTAAATAGTAATACTCTTTATTTTACATGCTTTAGTGACTGCTTTTATAAGTAATCTTTGAGCATGCTTCTATTTTTTAAAAGAAAATTATAGTAACGACCTTCATTAATTCCTTCGGATTTATCAACTAACCATTGATTGCAGAGAAGCCAAATTAAAGCGCCTCTTTCAGTCAAAACTATCTCGTTCTGATTATCTTGCATGCCATAATCACGTCTAATTGCAGCTTTTAAACCGTCACTTAATTCAGGGTGTAACTCGAGCAATACTGCTTGCATGGAGTTCCATTTAGCATCATGGTTCAGTAATTCATACGATTGAGCTGCTTGGTTTTTATCGTTAAGGGCTTTTATATTACAAGCTCTAGAAAAATTAAAGTTCTTAAAATTGTATCTTTTCGTGCTTGATCTATCGTAAGCCCTAAAGAGCCAATTCTTTCCATCAGAGATAAGAGTTAGTGGGACTAGCTCCCTAGCCTCATGGTTATCACTATAAGCTGATATATACTCACAGCTTATAGCATGTTGATTGAACATTGCTCTAGTAATTTTCGAAACTTGCTCTACTTCTAACTGCTCAGGTACTTTTCCAATTCGAGCGTACTTCAATACTGGTTTATCTAGTAATCGATTTTTATTGAAGCCATGGGATAACATGCCTAATGCAGTTTCAGCATCCATAGCTATGATAGGGGTGTAAGATTCGTTACATATTACATTCATTTTTCTACTTCTATCATAGACCATATTGTCTTTTTTTAATTCATGGTATTGAGATAGTAGCCTAGATGAGGAAGCCTCAGCTAAGTTAAAAGCTTCCGCTAAATCTGTTCTCTGGATGATACCTGTAAACCTAAGTTTAAAATCAACAAATGCAAGCCTCTCCGCGCTTGAACCAAACTCTTCTACTAACTTGGCGTACTCATACGTTATTGCCATGGTTATTTCCTTTTAGTTCTTATTTTAACAATATCAGAAACATCACGTATCATTATTATACGTGTTTTTTATTTTTTAGCAAAAAAACAAAGATCAATGTTTGATCTTTTTAATTTCCAGAGGTAGTATGTATTTTGATCAATAGTATTCATGGTTGATCAGCTAAATTATTCTATTTTTAAAGGAAGTTAACATGGCTAAAAATGCACCTTATGGTGATGGTAAGCGCATCGGCGCTGTAAAAGAACGATCTCAGTTTCAAACTCCTTCCGGATTGTGGGCGAAGCGAGATTCTAACACAGGGCAAATTATGGATGTAAAAATGGATGGAGAGCCATTTAAGGGGGTAAGAAGAGAGAGAAAATAAAAAAGACCTATATCAATAGGTCTTCGTATCAACTGGTAGTGCAGGGCGGCAACCCTGTTCTAAATTTTAGAATATAACCAATACCCTTGACTATAATTCCAATTTGTATGGTTAGTCAAGGAGATTGGTTTAAGGAATTTTCAAATGAAGAAAAAAGAACCTAAAGATTCAAATCAAGAAGAGATTGAATACATTTATCGACCTTACATTACAGTTAAAGGCAAAAAAATTACAAGAAAGAATGGTGGAATGTTTCGAATTCCAATAAAAAAGGCTGCTTAATGTAGTCTGTTTCTTTTACTTAAATGGAATATACCGTTATGGCTTATAAAGAAATAATCGTATTAGTTATAGCGGTATATTATGTCTAGGAAGATTGGTCATACCGAAGCTCAATATAGTAAATGGATTAAAGAGGGGCGTGGCTCAGGCGAGCATCAAGATTATAAACCTTGGTTAACCGTTTACGATGTGCCATCCGATGGTCGCGTGCATCGTGTTTTTGGTTATAAGTCCAAGCGGACACACCATTTATTATCTGACCTCGAACTTTCAATGTTCTACTTGCTTGAATGGCGTTCAGATGTGCTGCAAGTAAAGGAACAATTTCCGCTTGATCGTGATATTACTCAAGAGCTTGCTGAGTCGGCAGGTATTAAACACCCGAATTTGCGCGGTGTAGCTCAATATTTGTCGAGTGACTTTCTTGTTGAAACCAGCTCCCGAGATCTCCCCTATTTTGTGTTACAAGCTAAGTATGTGAACTCGTTTGAAGAGCTACGAAAGATAGAGATTCTTGAACTAGAACGCCGTTATTGGCATGAAAAACAGATCCCTTGGCAAATAGTTACTGAGGCAGAAATCCCGCGTGTAGTGAAAATTAATATCGAATGGATTTACTCAATGCAGGGTGCGCATAAAGAAACCTCCGGATCAGCCATTGAGCAAGCTCGATTTTATGCGGACTATTTTGCTAAACATCCAAGCAAAACCCTTATAAACACCTGTAAGGAAATTGATTCGGCCTACGGACTAGATTTAGGTGAGTCACTCTATGAGATACGCTGCTTAATGGCAGATAGATATTTTACCTTTGATATTTTTACGCCAGTTCAAAAGCTTCAAGTTGGGCAACTTAATTTAGGTGATGTTGATCAGATTAAGGAGGTATTTCGTGTTTCAAATCAATGAAATATTACAATGCGAACAAACTTTGTATCGTATCTTAATGGTGTTTGATTACCACGTACTTTGGATAAAAGTAAATGATGATAAGGCCTTTCCTGATTTTGTCGAAATAGCTGAACTAGAACAAGGGTTTCAAGATGAAGTAATCAAACGTGAAAATGATCCATACAGTGATATTTTCACCGTTATTCCTGAACTTGGTTCTACCGCTCAGATAAAGCGTGATGAAAACTATGCAGCAATCAAACCCTTGATAGAGCTTGAAGACTGCTATGAATCAAAAGCTCGTGGCAGAGTAGTTAATCAAATAGTAGCTGACACAGGTAAAACCAAGCAATCTATTTACCGCTTTGCTCGCAGATATTGGCAGCGTGGTCAGATCCCGAACGCATTGTTACCTGACTATAAAAACTCAGGTGGAAAAGGACAAAAGCGCCGCGCAACGACTACGAAACTAGGTCGACCTCGAAAGTATATGACTGGTACAGGCGCTTTAATTGATGACTTTACTGAGAAACTCTTTCGTATTGCCATTGAGCGTCATGTACTGACTGATAAAAGTAAATCATTTAGGTACGCACACAATCGTCTTAAAGACATATACGAGCAATATTTTCCTGAATTACCTGAAGAAGAATTGCCGACGCTTAGGCAAATGGAGCACTTTTTTAAACGAGAATACCGCCAAGTTGATAAGATTGAAGCACAGGCTGGCGAAATAAAAAATAAAAAAGATATACGACCACTGATAGGTACAGCTGCAGCAGATGTTTTGGGGCCAGGTATGCGTTACGAAATTGACGCGACAATAGCTGATATTTATTTAGTATCAGACACTGAAAGAAGCAATATTGTTGGCCGTCCAATCATTTATATGGTCATTGATGTATTTAGCCGTATGGTGGCAGGCTTTTATATCGGTTTTGAAAACCCATCGTATGCAGCAGCAATCCAAGCTCTACATATGGCTTCTACTGATAAAACTGAATATTGCAGTAAGTTTGGCTTTGATATAACCCCAGAAGAATGGCCATGTATTGGCTTACCTTCCGCACTTTTAGCGGATAGAGGTGAATTAATGGGGCATCAGATTGAATGCCTAGATAAAGGATTTGGGGTGCGTATTGAAAATACATCGCCATTTAGAAGTGAGGCGAAAGGTGTTGTTGAGCGTTCTTTTAACACTTTTCAAGCAGTGTTTAAGCCTTTTTCACCGGGCGTTGTCACAGGAACCAAGATCAAAAAGCAAGGCGACAGAGATTATCGCTTAGACGCTAAGCTTACTATTCAAGAGTTCACTAAAATTATTTTAGCGTCAGTGCTGTACCACAACCAATATCACGTAATCAAAGGCTATGATAAAGCAACTGATATGCCAACCGATTTACCAAATAACCCTCTAGCATTATGGAATTGGGGTTTACAACATCGTACCGGCCGATTGAAAAAGCCTGAAGCAGAACATCTACGTGTGGCGCTCATGCCGCGAACACGCGCAACGATATCAGAATCGGGAGCTTGCATTTTTGGCCTGTATTACACCAGTGCTGAGCTCATAAAGCTTGGCTGGATGCACCGAAGTAAGGAAGTTAAGCGACCTGAAAAAGTTGACGTAGCATATGATTTAGCAACAGCAGATTACATATACATATACCCTGACTCTAAAAGCAACAGCTACTTTGTTTGCCAATTAGCAACACGCTCAAGGCAGTTTTCTGGAGCTAGTTTCTGGGATGTATGGCAACAAAGTGATGAACTAAAGCAAACTCAGGCAGATGCAAAGCTAATTGCCGATGAACGCAAGCGAGTTTTGGAACGGCAAGTAATAGGTGTTGTTAAACAAGCAGAAAAAATAGCACCAAAACAAACTGGTTTGTCAGATGCTGAACGAATACGCAATATCCGTGATAATCGAGCTAATGAAAAGGCCAAAGAACGCAAAACACGAGCTTATAAGCCAGTTGAGATTGATACCAGTAAATCAGCTCAAGTGCATTACCTCTCAGAGCCTGATGAGGATTTAGATTTTCCTGACTTTTCGGATCAATTGTTTAAGGAAGATGACGACGTATGAATTTATCACATAACATCTTTAGAGCCGTTTATCAGGAATCTGACATTGAGCGTTACAAAAGTAACCCGTTTATTGAGGCACTACCAAAAGTTAGCAAAATCCATGAGCTTAAAATTAAGCTAGAAGGTAAGGTTAAATACGACCCAGCAGCAGGTTATCTAGATGCAAGGCAACGAGCACATGAGCTATGTGGCTTACTTGATGACTTTTTTCAGCCGTTATCTATACATGTGGCACTCGAGGAAAAAATAGCTCTAATGATCCGTGGTGGCTATGTTGCCAGAAACATCGCGACTGGTCAGCTGCAACAACATTTGCAAAATGGATACGAACGAATGATGACAGGAGATATCAATAGTTTTCGTTTCGCTGAAGCTCCGTCAACTGCGCGTTGTTTATCGCTAATCGGTTGCTCTGGGTGCGGTAAAAGTTCCAGTGTATTACGGATATTAGCCACCTACCCACAAACGATTTATCACGAGCAATATAATACTTACCAGCTAACCTATTTGCGTATTGAGTGCCCAGTTGATGGGTCTCTAAAGAGCTTATGCTTAAACTTCTTCCAAGAGGTAGATAAACACCTTCATACTGATCTTACTGAAAGGTACGGTCGTAAACGTCATAGTACAGAGGTACTGTTATCATTTATGGGGCAGGTAGCCAACCAATATGCTATTGGCGTGTTAGTGATTGATGAAATTCAGCGCTTAGGACGTAAGCAACAAGAAGGACAAGAGCGGATGCTCGAGTTCTTTGTAGCACTAGTGAATATTATTGGTGTTCCGGTGATTTTAGTTGGTACCCCTAAAGCTAGGCCGATATTTGAGCTAGAGTTGCAATCTGCAAGGCGCAGTACTGGAATTGGATCTATGGTTTGGGAGCCTTTACCGCAGTATAAAAATAGAATTGATAAGGAAACCGGGAAGCCAAAGCCCACAGAGTGGCGATTATTGACTGATAAGCTTTGGCAGTACCAGTGGCTTATTCACCGCGATGAACCGCTCACCGAAGAGATCCGAAATACGTGGTTTGAGTTATCCCAAGGTGTGCTGGACATTGTGGTTAAGTTATTTGTACTTGCGCAGCTACGCGCCATTATCACGGGTGTTGAACGCATATCATCAAAACTATTTGTGAAAGTGTATGAATCAGAATTACAGCCTATTCATCCGATGATTGAAGCGCTTAAATCTGGTAAAGCAGGTAGTATTGCAAAATACTCAGACTTACAATTTAGAGAAATAGATAAACGATTGTTAGAGCTCAGTAAGCAGATCTCTGAAGTTGAAGCTACTAAGTTAGACTCTCTACCTTTCGCCAGTGATTCAGAGGCAATGAGGCTTTACAATCTCCTGCTCGGGATGGGGTGCGACTCAGAGTTATTGGTACCACTAGTTCAAAAAGCAGTTAAAGAGCACCCAAACTTACAGGTAAGAGGACTTATTCCACTCGTACTTGAATGGTATGAGCAAACGCCAGACGAAATTGAAGAGTCCAAAGAAAAACCAAAGCTAATCAAACTTAAAGATTGGCATACACTATCAAGCAACGATTTACGGTTTGGTTACTCTCAACACAAAAAGCAATCAACTGAGCTTTATCAGCGCTACAAGCAACAAGGAAATATTTTTGATATAACCGCTTGGCTTAAGCAAAGCGTGTAGTATGGCGTGCTTACCTGTGCCTTATCCAGATGAGCTGCTTTATAGCGTTATTGCAAGATACGGTGTACATTCAGGCATAACTTCTCCCAAGCAATTACTTGATGATGTATTTCAAAACCGTAAAATAATCGCCTCAGTTGCGTTTCAAGGACATTTATCGCAGATCTCTATACATTATCAAGGTAATGCTGATTTAACGCCATACAAGCTATTACAAGCTCACACACTATTTCCATTGTATTCCTCTTTTGTCCATCCAGATATTACCGAACACGCTAAGCATGATTTACTCACGGATTGCAGACATTCTGCAGAAGTACAGCTAGGTAAGGCGGCATCCAAAGTTAAAAGTCCTCACTACTTACGATATTGCCCGTTATGCATAGGGGCACAGGTAAAACAATATGGAGAGGCGTTTTGGGCAAGGCGATGGCAGCTTCCTGGCTTATCGGTTTGCGCCGAGCACGGAATATATCTTATAAGAAGCCCTGTGTTGATTAGCGAAGTACACAGGCATCAATTTATCGCACTTAGTCCTCATGTGCTTTTACACTCAAACCCACGGCTTACAACCAAAAAAGTTGCAATACTTGCGGCGTATGCTCAGCAATTACTGAGCTTGCCTGAGCAGCGTATTTACTCGTTGCAATGGAGTTGTTTTTATCATCAATTAGCTAAGCAGTTAGGCTTTGTTAGGGGAAAGCGTGTTGAACATAATCTAATTGCAAACTTAGTTTTAGGCTACTGGGGAGCTCATACCTTAGCGAGTTTTTCGCTCAATATTAATAAAGCAGATGAGAACAATTGGTTAAGGTGTTTGTTTAGAAAACACAGAAAATCGTTTAGCTATCTTCAGCACTTAGTAGTATGGCAAGCGTGCTATGAGCAACAGCTGGATCTAGCGAAAATACTCTTTGAAGTCTCACAACTACCACAATCGCATTATGATGATGTGCCTGCGCACATTGAGCCGGTAATAGTAGATCAAATACGTCGCACAGAATGGCAACACGTTGTCGCTAAATTTGGCGTTAAAGGTGCGAGAAGCCAAGGTTTTTCAGGCTTATATATATGGTTATATCGGCATGATAAGCAATGGCTAATGCAATTTAATCAAGGCTCAGTGCGCCCAAGTATTGCTAAAATAAGCAAAGTCGATTGGTCCAGCAGAGACAAAAAGTATGCAAAACAACTTATTTTATTGATGAATAAAGTAGAAACTCAGCTTTATTCAGGCCGTCATACAGTTACTTGGTTGATTACCCATGCAAATATACCTTTATCTCAGATCAAACATTTAGAAAAGTTACCGTTATGTAAATTGTTTTTTGAAAAGTATTGTGAAAGTATTGAAGAGTATCAATGTCGCCGAATTACATTAGCTTGTATTGATTTTTTAAAAAAACACGAACAATTGAAAGCATGGCGAATTGAGCGTGTAGCAGGATTAAGCAAGGAAAGAACCCGACCAATTGTGTCGCAACTGTTAGGATACGCAGTAAATTATGAAACAAGTTGACCGATTTAAAAAATTACCAGACAACGCCAGAATACAGGCTATGGGTAACCTGTTTAAATACAACGACCGTCTAACATGGGATATTGGTGTTCGTATTGATAACTCCACTCGTCAAGCTCTCAAATTTAGTCAGCTCCCATATTTAAGCAGGCAGGTTGTATTAAATCAAACGGTTGCAGCCATTCCTCCAGGCTTCCCAGTTGAATTTATTTTACCTGATAATACACTGTGGCAACTAGCTACTGTAAAGGATAGTGGTTTAGTTAAATTCCAAGTTGGTGATGAGCAGTCTCAAAATTGCTTTATGTTTGAAAGTGAAGATAAAACTATTTACCTTCCACAATTGGAGCTCGCCCGAGCACTATTTTTTACTAATAACTATTTTGCTAACGCAGCGCTGGTTAACAATGCTCTCGATTTTGAATTTGACGTTGAACATAATCCATTAAGTGGTGATGAAGAGTTCCCACTTGATGTATTAATCAACGCTTTGCCCACAACAAATTGCCCAAAAATATTATTTGATAATGAAGGGTTTAGGTATCTTCTTGCTTGGATATTGCTAGACAGTGATGTAAAAGATTCGTTTGAAAGTATTTATAGGTATTTCTCACAAGAGCTTATAAAAACAGACAAGTTTGAGCGTTGGACATTTAGGTTTGATCCACCTCAATTGAAGGGTGTAAAAATCTCTGCACGAGGCTGGAAATCATCGGATGAAAATATCTGGTTTATTAATCGTATTGAAGCGCTAGAAAGTCTGTCGTTTCCAGACATTACAGATATTGGTTACTTTCATCCAAATTTTACTGAGAACAAACCTGGTTCTAGCAAAGACACCGGTGGCACTTATCCTCAATTACCTACACAGCGAGAAATAGACGAAGAAAGTGATGGTAGCTCAGATAACGAATCAGCTTTAATATTCTGTGATGCTACACTAATTAATTTCAATAACTCTCCTCGCACTCGAAAAGTCTATGCTAAAGCCAAAGCTAAATCAGGTGGTAAAGAAGATGAAGAAAAACCTAGTAGATTATCACCAGAGGTAAGCACAGATGATTCAAACTCTCGTGGCGAAATACCCAAAGCCACCGTTGATGGTTTAGATGATCAAACCGAAAACGCTCACTTATACCTCAATAAGTTTGATAGTTTCTTTAAAATGCTCGAAGTATTAGAAAAAGAGCACGGTGTTAAACAAAGCAAGCCAGTTGTTCGCAAGTTGCCAGAAATAGGTCGCAGTAAAAGCCACCTATTGACCACAGATAGTTCGCCAAGATGTATCGCTATTGTAAGAATTGAGTACAGGAGGGAGGGTTACTTTTTATTAGAAGTTGATACTTCTGATCGGCGGGCATCAATCGCGACAAAAGTAATCTCAGCTAGGGCATTACAACCAATAGGACTATTAAGAGATTTTATACCGGAAATAGAAAGGCGATTATTAAGCGATCAATTTAGTTGGCCTAAAAAGTATTTTGATAAATTAGTTGGTCAAGCCAATCACAAAAGTGTTTCGCATCAGCAGTCGAAGGAGAGTGGAGTAATGAGTGAAGAGGAGATAGGAAGATGGTCTGTAAGGGTACTTTTATGTTTAAAAGCTTACACTTGTTTTTAAATAAAGAAGTCAGATGCAGACATAATAAAAACACTAACTATTGAATGATAATGAAACACAAAATATCCCCCATAATTTTCAACGCAAACTCTCTATTAACAACGTTAAGTTGACTTCACTTTTTTTACTGATTGCGCAAGTAAATATTTATTGTAATTCTAGAGGAAAATAACAAATCAATATGGTAAAATTTGGCACTTTTTTATCTGCTGGCAGTTAATTATTTTAGTTGCGTTTGACTTGTTTCATGTGTGGATATACAGTTATTTTGTCTTGTAGGGGTTTATTCCTGGCAAGGCGGTAATTTCTAAATGGTTTGAGCAATGGGCATTTATTGAAATGGTTGCTAATGGGGTATGATAATGGATAACAAAGCGTTAATTGCTGCATTGGGTTTTAAACCAAAAGAGGGAGCTAAAGGTGTGCATTCGAAATGTTACACTAAAGCAGATAATTATGTTCTGGAAGTAGACTTTGATAATGGTTTTTTCGAGTATGGGGATTTAATAACCGCAGATAATAAGGCTACACAGAATTTGTTGCAACATGAAAACTGGGTTGTTTTAGAGTGTGTTGATCGCTTGCTAGAGAAAGGTTATAAACCTCACAATATCATTTTAGAGAAAACATGGCCATCGGGACATGGAACAAGTGGCCGTCTTGATATTCTTGTCACAAATGATGATGGTAAGGCATTTCTGATGATTGAATGTAAAACATCAGGAATAGAGTTTTTAAAAGCAAATAACAAAATGCTAAAAGATGGCGGGCAGTTATTTACTTATTATCAACTTGATAGAGATGCTGATTTTTTGATGCTTTACACGTCTTGCTTAAATGGTAAATCGATTACATATCAAAACCAAATTATAAAAATAGAGGACGACTACCGACAAACATCGAACTCAAAAGAGCTTTATGAAGTTTGGAGCAAACTACCGAAAGACAATGGAATATTTGACCCATGGGTTGCACCTTATCATTTTGAAAGTAAAGCACTAACCCCAGAATCTCTAGTTGAAATAACCCAAGAAGATAGTAGTAAAATATTTAATCGCTTTCTTGAAATTCTGAGACACAACGTTGTTTCAGACAAACCAAATGCTTTTAATAAAATTTTCACATTGTTTTTATGTAAAATTTACGATGAAAAGTCCACTTTACCGGGCACTGAGCTACGGTTCCAGTGGCTTGAAGGGAAAGATAATAATATTTCATTTCAAAAGCGACTTACAGATCTCTATGGTAAAGGTATGAGTGAGTTTTTATCTAAAAAGGTTACAGATTTTTCTGAATCAGACTTTGATGATAAGTTTGGCAATACTTTTAATGACGATCAAAAAAAAGAACTATTAGAAGAGTTTACTCGCATCCGCTTAATGAAAAATAACGAGTTTGCCATAAAAGAAGTATTTGATATTGAATCTTTTCAAGATAATGGGAAGGTTATTAAAGAGGTTGTAGAGTTACTTCAAGGGTATAAAATTCGTTATACAAAAAAACAGCAATATCTTAGTGATTTTTTTGAATTACTTCTTACAACAGGTCTTAAGCAGGAGTCAGGGCAATTTTTTACACCGGTTCCTGTTGCTCAATTTATTATTCGTAGTCTTCCAATCGATAGCATGATTAATGATAAATTAAATGCAGGAGAGGCTGATAATTTACTTCCTACAATAATTGATTATGCGGCTGGAAGTGGCCATTTTTTAACTGAATCTATGCATGTCATACAAGATATAATTAATGATAAAAATGATAATGATTATATTGATGCAACAGCAAGAAAAATTAGAAATTGGAAGAATGATCATTTCGACTGGGCTGATCAATATGTCTATGGGATAGAAAAAGATTATCGTTTAGTTAAGGTTGGCAAAGTTGGTTGTTATCTACATGGTGATGGTATTGCAAATGTTGTTCATAGTGATGGGTTAGGTAATTTCACGAGGACAAAGGAGTACACAGGCAAGCTGAGTTTGGTTGATGAATCAAATAAGCAAGACAATAGGCAATTTGATATAGTCATATCAAACCCTCCTTATTCAGTATCTGCTTTTCGAAATAATGCACATAAGTATTACAGTGAAAAAGACTTTGAGCTCTATAATTATCTAACAGAGCAGAGCAGTGAAATTGAGTGTCTTTTTATTGAAAGGGCTAAGCAATTACTTAAAGATGATGGTGTGGCAGGAATTATACTACCAAGCTCTATATTAAGTAATGCAGGAATTTATGCTAAAACACGTGAAATAATTTTTAGATACTTTGAAGTTATTGCTATAGCTGAGTTAGGATCAAATACTTTTATGGCTACTGGTACCAATACAGTGACGTTGTTTCTTCGCAGACGTAAAAATCGTTTTGCGAAGGATATTGAAAATAGTGTAGGTTCTTTTTCTCAAAGCTTTCAAGATATTACGATCAATGGTATTGAGACACCTATAACAAAGTATGTTTCACATGTTTGGGATGGTATAGCTTTTACTGATTATTGCTCCATTTTTCAAAAAACTCCAAATGCTACTATTAAGTCTCATGATATTTATATGGAATACGTAAAAAAGATACCTGCAAAAAATGATAATGCACTTATTAAGGAGATTATTAAACGGGAAAAGGAAAAGTTAATATACTTTATTATTGCTTACCCGCAAAAAGTGGTTTTAGTCAAGTCAGGAGATAAAAAGGAAGAAAAGGCTTTTCTCGGTTATGAATTCAGTAATCGTAGAGGCAGTGAAGGTATTCACCCAATTCAACGAGGAAAGTCAATTGATGACTGTACAAAGCTTTATGATGCAGTTAGGTTTGATAACTCTGAAAAAGCAAGCACATATATATACGAAGCTTTCAAATGTGACTTATCTCGAGATATAGATAAAAAGTTGAGTCAAAATATTTTTCGAACTAACTTGGTTGACTTATTAAACTTTGAACGAAGCGACTTCGATAAATCTCTTTCTCTTACGGTTAAAAAAAAAGCTAAGATAGATAGCAAGTGGGATATATTTTCTATTCAGCAGTTGATGATGGTCGTTCGAGGTGCCTCACCTCGTCCAATCAAAGAATTTATTACAGATGATCCCAATGGCGTGAATTGGATAAAGATTGGTGATGTTAAAAGTAGTTCAAAATTTATATCTAGCACAAAAGAGAAAATAACTTTGGAAGGGTCTAAGAAATCTCGACTAGTTAACAAGGGGGATTTTATTTTATCTAACTCTATGAGTTATGGCAGACCTTACATCATGAATACTACTGGTTGTATTCATGATGGTTGGCTTCTTTTAAGTGATTTTAGTAAAGATTTAAATAAGGACTACTTATACTATATTCTCTCAAGTCCTTTAGTCCAGGACCAGTTTATTGATCTGGCTAGCGGTGGGACGACTGTTAATAATTTAAACATAGAGCGTGTTAACTCAGTAAAAATTCCTCTTCCTCCAACATTAATACAAGAAAAAATAATTTCGGAGATTTCAATATTAGAAGAGCAAGAAATTAAAATTGTTAAAGATATTCAGAGGGCAAATCTTGATATTGAAAACTCTTTTATTGAAGCTAGTAAGTTAGCAAAGAAAAAAGTGAGGCTTAGTAATTCTGATATATTTGACATCTCTATTGGTAAGCGTGTTCTCTCAAAAGAAGTTAATGAGGAAAAAGGAAAGCTACCTGTTTTTAGTGCTAATGTATTTGAACCATTTGGATATATAAATAAAGAATTAATTAATAATTTTGATAATCCTTCAATTCTTTGGGGGATAGATGGTGATTGGATGGTTAATTATCGGCCTGAAAATCAGCCTTTTTATCCAACAGATCATTGTGGTGTTATTAGAGTTAAAAGTGATGAAGTCAGCCCAAAATATATAGCATGGGCATTAAATGAAGCTGGCAAGGAAGTAAACTTTTCAAGGAATTATCGCGCATCAATGGATCGTATAAAAGGATTGGTTATTTCTATTCCTTCGCAGGCAGATCAAAAAGTTCTAGTAAGAAATATTAATAACATTGAAAATAAAATCGCGGTTCTTAAGGGGAAACTTAAATCATTTCCAAGTAAAAAAGAAACAATATTGAATAAGTATTTATAATTATAATAAGCTCTTTAACTTATTATAATTATTAGGGTATGAAACTTTATTGTTTAATATTCACGGAAATTTGTAGGATTGCCTTAATTTAGGATGATACTTTATTTTCTAATTGTAAAATTAGGTAGTGAAGTATCAGCTTCTATAGCTCTATATAGTATGAAACTTTATTATTTCCTCACAATAAAAAAGACGCGAAAGCGTCTTTTTTTTGCCAGTAACTAAATGCGATTTAAATCACTAACCCCTACTTAATAAGCGTTAAATACGCTAAAATTGCAGGCTAATTTTTAGCAATGAGCCCACACCTTTATGACCTCAGCCACAAGCCCTAGCACTTTTAACGAACTTGGCCTTATTCCAGAGCTATTAGCTCGTTTAACCGATTTGGAATATACCCAGCCTACGCCAATTCAAGCTAAGGCTATTCCTAGTGTGCTTGCGGGCAGTGATTTAATTGCTGGGGCAAATACTGGCTCAGGTAAAACAGCAACGTTTGCGCTGCCAATACTACAAAAAATGTTCCTTGAACAAGGTAGTAAAAGCGCAGCCAGCAAAGGTAACTTTGTAACGGGGCTTATTTTAGTACCTACTCGTGAGCTTGCTACTCAAGTAGCCGATAGCGTTAAATCGTATTCTGCTAACTTTAATGGCGCAATTAAAACGATTGCTGTGTTTGGTGGTGTATCGGTTAATACACAAATGCAGGCACTTCGTGGTGGCGCTGATATTATAGTGGCAACACCAGGGCGCTTACTCGATTTAATCTCAAGCAATGCTATTAAGCTTGATAAAGTAACTACACTCGTGCTTGATGAAGCCGACCGTATGCTAAGCCTTGGCTTTACCGAAGAGCTTGCTGAGTTATTAGCGTTAATGCCTGCTAAAAAACAAACTATGTTATTTTCAGCAACTTTCCCAGAGCAAGTTAAGCTATTAACACAAGATTTATTAAACGACCCTGTTGAAATACAAGTTCAAAGCAAAGACGAAAGCACTTTAGTACAGCGTGTATTTAGCGTTAATAAAGGCGAGAAAACCACTGTTTTAGCGCATTTAATTAAAACCCATAAATGGCGCCAAGCACTGATTTTTGTTAATGCTAAAAAAGATTGTGAACACTTAGCGCAAAAGCTTGAAAAGCGCGGTGTTAATGCACAAGTTTTTCATGGCGATAAAGGCCAAAGTGAACGTACCCGCGTAATAGAAAAGTTTAAAGCAGGCGAAATTGAAGTGCTAATAGCAACTGATATTGCAGCACGTGGTTTAGATATTGAAAAGCTGCCAGTGGTTATTAACTTTAATCTACCACGCAGCCCTGCTGATTATATGCACCGTATTGGCCGCAGCGGCCGTGCAGGAGAAGTGGGTTTAGCGCTTTCATTAGTTGATTATGAAGATTTACATCACTTTAAAATAATTGAGAAGAAAAACAAACTACGTCTTGAGCGCGAGCAAGTGGCAGGCTTTGCAGTGAACCAAGCGAATGTTGATGCCGCACAGGCGCTTAAAAACGAAAAGCCAATGGCAAAACCCGAAGGCACGGGCAAGAAAAAGAACAAAAAAGCAGATCTTGAAGACGATGTTTGGGCTGGTTGGCGAGGTAAATCTAAGTAACCGGAGTTCAAGTTAAGTAATTAGAGTAAACATTGATCTAAAAAGCCGACGTTACGTCGGCTTCTTTGTGCTGCATCAGTATTTTATTTATAAAATACGTCTACAGTACCTTTTACTTTTATAAGTAATGGTTGGCCACGACGATCTAGCGCTTTAGGTGCGGCAACTTTGATCCAGCTTTCGCTGATGCAGTATTCTTCAACGTCAAAACGCTCTTTGCCGTTCAGAGTTACACCAATTTCATGTTCGAATACTTCTTCTACATAAAACTTGCTGCGTGGATTAATCGAAAGTTGGTCTGGTAACTCTGGTTTATTTGTATCAGTCATAATTGTGATCTGCATTGAATAGATAGTGCGCTATTGTAGGCAATACAGGTGTTATGCTCAAGCACGACAACAATAAATGCTAATAAAGTTAGCTATTAAATTTCACAGTTAAGCGCGGCGGTTTAAATTAATAACTAACAGTGCAGCTTGTCTGCAATTAATGAAACGTTAAACTAGCCAGTGAAAAGCTCATTTTACGTTGGCGTAAGTCAATACTTTTTAAGGTCACATTCACACGCTCACCAATAGTAAATTTTTGTTTGCTGTTGCTCCACTGTTGTTTGGCAGCATTAAATACAAACTCACCTTGGCTGAAGCTACTCACCGCTACTAAACCCTCAACGCCTGTGCAGTCTAGCTCAACAAAAAAACCAGCGCTTGATACGCCACTAATAGTGGCGGTAAATGTATCGCCAAGGTATTTTTCCATATAGCTACATTTTAAGGCGCTTTCTACTTCACGGCTAATATCGTTGGCTTTGCGCGATTGTGCTGAGCAATGCAAGCTTAATGTTTCTATACTTTCAAGGTTATAAGGGTATGCCTTTTTAGCTAACTTGCTAACGTTAGACGCTTTATTAGCAAACACATTTAAGAAGCTTATCGCCCGCTGTAAACCATTTTGCTGCTTAGCCTGAATTTTGGCGCGAATTGCACGATGGGTTACTAAATCTGCATAGCGACGAATTGGCGAGGTAAAGTGAGCGTAAGCATCGTATGCTAGGCCAAAGTGACCTTGGTTTTTAGCCGAGTATTCGGCTTGCGATTGTGAGCGCAGTAATAAAGTACGGATCACGCTGGCATCGCTGCGCTGACTAATGTTATTTAGTAGTTTATTGTAATCGGCTGGCGTTGGCTTATCACCGCCGCCAAGCTGCAGTCTTTTTTCGGCCAGTAGCGCCCGTAGCGTTTGTAGCTTTTTCTGTTGTGGCCCTGCATGTACTCTAAATAATCCGGGGATTTGGTGTTTATCTAAAAATTGTGCGGTACACACGTTAGCGCACAGCATAAATTCTTCAATCATGCGGTGTGCGTCATTGCGCTCTATTGGCTCAATACTGGTAATTTTTTGATTTTTATTCAGATTAAGCTTGAGCTCTTGCGTATCAAAATCAATAGCGCCGCGAAGTTTGCGCGCTGCGCTTAAATCTAAATAAAGATAATGCAAATTTTTAATCAGTGGCGACACATCAGCATTCAATTCGGCTAATTGTTTAGCTGAGCTAGAACTAGGTTTAGCGATGACAGCATGTGCTTGTGTGTAGGTTAGCCTTGCATGTGAGTGGATCAGCCCCTCTGTAAAATTAGCTTGAGTCACTTGACCATCTTGGCTAATAGTCATATCACACACTAATACCAGGCGATCTTCATGTGGGTTTAACGAGCACAGGCCATTTGATAATGCTTCTGGCAGCATAGGAATAACTTGCCCTGGGCAATAAATAGAGGTGGCACGTTGCTGCGCTTCTATATCTAACACATCATTGGGTTTTACATAATGCGACACATCGGCAATAGCGACCAGTAAACGCCAGTCTCCTTGCTCTGTTCTTTCGCAGTATACGGCGTCGTCAAAATCTTTTGCGTCTTCGCCATCAATAGTAACAAACGGAAACAAGCGGTAATCTACACGCGCTAATTTATCTTGCTCGGTTACTTTATTACCAAGTGAACTTGCTTGTGCTAGTAAATCCTTGCTCCAGCTATCTGCAACACCATGACGACGCAGCGCAAGCTTTGTTTCCATACCTGCAGAGTGAGGCAGACCAAGTACTTCGGTTATTTGCACTTGAGTTGCATGGCGAAAAGTAGGGTACTGGGTAATTTTAGTGTTTACATACTGGCCCACACTGGTGTTTGCTAATTGGCACTGCGCTACTTGCACTTTTTGTGGGCATTTTGTGTTATCGGCTACTAGCACGTAGTCTGTGCCTTGGCGCTTTAATATACCGGCTAAATGGGTGGTTTTATGCTCAATAATTTTTATTAATTTATTGTTTGAGCGTTTATGACTAGCGGCTTCTTGTAGTATTTGTACTATATCGCCTTCAAATACGTGAGCTAACTGGTTCTTAGCGATAAATAAATCTTTTTCGCTGGCGCTATAATTAACGAAACCAAAGCCATCTGCATGTAGGGTAATTACACCACTCACAAGTAAGGCTTGATCAATAACTTGGTAACCTTTGTGTTGGCTAAACATAAGTTGGCCATCGCGTTCCATGGCGCGTAAACGCCTTCTGAGGGATTCTTTTTGCTCAGCATTTTTTAGCTCTAAGGCATGCGCGATTTGTTCACGGTTAAGGTTTTTTTTCATTTTGCCAAAAAGGCTTAAAATAAATTCACGACCCGGGATCGGGTTGTCATAAATTGGTGATGATAATGGTGCGGTTGGGTTCAAATTCATAAAACTCTCTTAAATTCGCCCAGCGCTTTTACTGTGTATCTACAAACTAGGAATATAAAAGACTTAAGATTGATAAAGATAAGGTGGAATAAAGCATAAGGCGAGACTGACTCGAACAGTGAGTCGAAAATAAATTAAGCTGCATAGTACATACTCAATTTTAAATGTTTAGTAATACCAATTACTTAATGTAAGTGGTAAAAAATTAGCTCACAGACAAATTAATTATATGTGAGCTGTTAATACACTAAAGCGTATTATTTAACAGTGTTTATATACAAACAATGTTTTCGGCTTGTGGGCCTTTTTGACCTTGAGTAACAGTAAACTGTACACGTTGGCCTTCAGCTAAAGTTTTGAAACCGTCGCCAGAGATTGCACTGAAATGTGCAAACACGTCTGCGCCAGATTCTTGCTCGATAAAGCCAAAACCTTTTGCTTCGTTAAACCATTTTACTGAACCAGTAGTTGTATTAGACATAATATGTATCCTAAAAAATTAATATAAGTGTGCCTGAAAAGAGGCGATTGAGCCGGAAAAAATAGTTAACTTGAGGATAACGCGTAGGATTATTACTAAAACAACTCGGTACTAACAAATAAAACAGAACTTCTTTCAAACTAGTATTCTAAATGGGTTATTGCTAACCCATTAAATTGTTACGCAATTAGATGCAAACAATGTTTTCGGCTTGTGGGCCTTTTTGACCTTGAGTAACAGTAAACTGTACACGTTGGCCTTCAGCTAAAGTTTTGAAACCGTCGCCAGAGATTGCACTGAAATGTGCAAACACGTCTGCGCCAGATTCTTGCTCGATAAAGCCAAAACCTTTTGCTTCGTTAAACCATTTTACTGAACCAGTAGTTGTAGTAGACATAATATGTATCCTAAAAAATTAATATAAGTGTGCCTGAAAAGAGGCGATTGAGCCGGAAAAAATAGTTAACTTGAGGATATCGCGTAGGATTATTACTAAAACAACTCGGTACTAACAAATAAAACAGAACTTCTTTCAAACTAGTATTCTAAATGGGTTATTGCTAACCCATTAAATTGTTATGCAATTAGATACAAACAATGTTTTCGGCTTGTGGGCCTTTTTGACCTTGAGTAACAGTAAACTGTACACGTTGGCCTTCAGCTAAAGTTTTGAAACCGTCGCCTGAAATTGCACTGAAATGTGCAAACACGTCTGCGCCAGATTCTTGCTCGATAAAGCCAAAACCTTTTGCTTCGTTAAAAAATTTTACTGTACCAGTTGTAGTATTAGACATAATAGTATCCTAAGAATTAATAAAAGTGTGCCTTAAAATAGGCAATTTAACAGGGAGAAAACAAGCATATAACTGAGGATAACGCGCAGGATTATTACTAATAACAACGTGGTACTTACAAATAAGCTGGGTTTTCAATCAACCCGATGCAGGCATGTTAGAGTAAGTTAAAACATGTAGCAAGCTTTATATAATTAAAAGTTATATAAAACGGCATGATTATTTTATATCCTTTTGTAAATTAAGGGTTTTATTTTTTCACTTTGTTTTGTGTTTTTAATGCGTTTTGATTTTATAGTAGTTACATTCATAAATTTAGTCATTTAACTTTCATAAAAATTACCTTTATTAGTCATATCTATTTTTTATAGTGCAGCGGTTGATCTTTTTGTGGTCACACATTTTTTAAAAAATAATCACTAAATAATGGGAATTATGGATGAAAATTAAAAAAGTTGCTGCGGCAATAGCGCTAACATTTGCGTTTAACGCAGCTAGTTATGCCAATGTATTACCGCAAAGCCAAAAAGACAGCAGTTGGTATAGTGCTGCGCAAACAAAATTAACAACAAAAACTACCCAAGCGCAGAGTGTTAAAGCCACCAAAGCTAAAAACGTAATTTTATTTGTTGGTGATGGTATGGGGGTATCAACGCTAACCGCCGCACGTATTTTACAAGGACAACGCAATAACCAATCGGGGGAGGAGGGTTACTTAAGCTTTGAGGCATTTCCGTATTCCGCACAAGTTAAAACCTATAACGTAGATGCACAAACTCCCGATTCTGCGGGCACTATGACTGCGATGATCTCGGGTGTAAAAACCGATGTTGGCGTAATAGGTGTTGACGAAAATATAGAGCGTGGGATGTGTTCAACAGTTGCGGGCAACGAGTTACTAACAGCAACAGAGCTGGCAGAAATTAAAGGCCTAGCAACTGGGGTTATTTCAACAGCGCGAATTACCCATGCAACGCCTGCAGCAACGTATGCTAAATCGGCCGATCGTAACTGGGAAGATATTTCAGACATGCCAGAGGATGCAATTGCAGCTGGCTGTGAAGATATTGCCTCGCAACTAATTAACTTTGAAAAAAACCTAGAGGCACGTTTTGTTGGTACTGATATAGATGGCCTTGATGTTGTTATGGGCGGCGGACGTCGGCACTTTTTACCCAAAAACGTAGCAGCTAATTCAACAGACGCAGTAAGCGCAATAGAAGGGGATCGTACCGATAATCGTAATTTGATTAGTGAATGGCAAGCGCAATACCCTACTGCAACGTATGTTATGGACCAAACCGGCTTTGATAATATTGCCGATGACGCTACTAAAGTATTTGGCTTATTTAACGAATCCCACATGCAATACGAAGCAGACCGCGCAAACGATATTGCTGGCGAGCCTTCACTTACCGATATGACTACTAAAGCAATTGAAGTGTTGGGCAAAAACGACAAAGGCTTTTTCTTAACCGTTGAATCGGGTCGTATTGATCACGCGCACCATGCGGGCAATGCCTATAATGCACTTAACGACACAATAGAGTTGGCCAAAGCGGTACAAGCTGCGGTTGATAACACCAATCCAGAAGAAACCCTCATTTTAGTCATTGCCGATCACAGTCATGTATTTACTATTGCGGGCTATCCCAAACGCGGCAACCCTATTTTAGGTCAAGTTGTGGCCGTGGGCGAAACAGCCCCCAGCCTAGCTGCCGATAACAAGCCCTATACCACAGTTGGTTACGCCAATGGTTTAGGGTTTAGAAACTTAGGTGATGAAACAGATGCCGATGCAAGCTATGCAAGTGCTGCTGTGGCAGGGCGCGTTGAGTTACAAGGGATTGATACAACAACCCCTGGTTTTCATCAAGAAACAACAGTGCCATTGGCCTCGGAAACACACGCAGGTGAAGACATTTCATTGCATGCAACAGGCCCCGGTGCTCAGCTTGCACAAGGCGTAATTGAGCAAAATGTAGTGTTTCATATAATTAATCAAGCTCTTGAACTAACTCAGCAATAATGGCGGCTAACATGAAAAAATTAACGGTACTTTCTTTAGCAGTAACTCTTGCACTAACGGGTTGCTCAAGTGACAGCGATAAAAACCAAAATAGTATATTAACTGTCAATAACGTAATTGCTGTCGGGTCTGAGCAATGTGTTAACGGCGGAGTAACAACACAAACAGGCGAAGATACCAACGGTAATGGAATATTAGAAAGCAGTGAGGCTACATCAAGTAACTTAGTATGTAATGCACCAGCTACGTCGCTTAGCAGCGAGCAGTTAGCATCGCTTACTAGTAATGCTTGGTTTAGCGATGCACAAACCAAGTTAGCAACCACAAAAACAGCAAATGCGAGCATAGTGACTGAGTCAGGCAAGGCTAAAAATATTATTTTATTTGTTGGCGATGGTATGGGAATTTCGACAATAACTGCAGCGCGTATTTTAGCCGGGCAGTTAGAAGGTGAAATGGGTGAGGAGCATCAATTAAGCTTTGAAACTATGCCGTATTCAGGTTTTGTAAAAACCTATAACGTAGATGCACAAACGCCCGATTCGGCCGGCACTATGACCGCAATGGCCTCAGGGGTTAAAACCGATGTGGGTGTTATTGGTATTGATGAAGCGGTTGAGCGTGGTAATTGTGTGTCGGGCAAAGGACATGAGCTAGTTACCTCACTAGAGCTTGCTGAAATTGCGGGTAAAGCGACCGGTATTATTTCAACTGCCCGCATTACTCATGCAACACCTGCGGCTATGTACGCAAAATCGGCCGATCGTAACTGGGAAGATATTTCTGATATGCCCGCGAGCGAGTCAGCTAATTGTGAAGATATTGCATCGCAACTGGTTAACTTTGAAGCCAACCTAAAAGCGCGCTTTAATGGTGTTGATGTAGATGGCATTGATGTTGTTATGGGTGGCGGGCGTCGTCATTTTTTACCAAAAGATGCTGCGTTTAATTCAGCCGATGCAGTAAGTGCAGTTGAAGGGGATCGTACTGATAATCGTAATTTAATTAGTGAATGGAAAACGCAATATCCAAATGGTACTTACGTAATGGATCAAACCGGTTTTGATGCAATTAGCGATGATGCTACTAAAGTATTTGGGCTGTTTAACGAATCTCACATGCAGTACGAAGCAGACCGCGCAAATGATATTGCTGGCGAGCCTTCGCTTTCACAAATGACCGAAAAAGCCATAAATGTACTGGGCAAAAACGACAAAGGGTTTTTCTTAACCGTTGAGTCGGGTCGTATTGATCACGCGCACCATGCGGGTAATGCATATAACGCTTTAAACGACACTATTGAATTGGCAAAAGCAGTTAAAGTTGCGGTTGATAACACCAATCCAGAGGAAACGCTTATTGTTGTAACAGCCGATCACAGCCATGTATTTACCATTGCGGGTTACCCTAAACGCGGTAATCCTATTTTAGGTAAAGTGGTGGGCGTAGGCGAAACAACGCCAAGTCTAGCGGCCGATGATATGCCATATACAACGCTAGGTTATACCAATGGTGGTGGTTTTAGAAACCTCGGTAGCGAAACAGATGCTGACGTAGGTTATAACTTTGCACCAGTAACAGGGCGGGTTGATTTAACCAATGTTGATACTACTACCCCTGGTTTTCATCAAGAAGCGCTGGTACCAATGAGCTCAGAAACACACGCAGGTGAAGATGTTGGCGTATATGCTATAGGCCCTGGTGCGCACTTAGTGACAGGCACTAATGAGCAAAGCTTTTTATTTCATGTAATGGACTTTGCCGCAGATTTAGTTAAAACAGCAAACGACAAAGTGGCGCAGTAGTAAGTTTATAATTTGTGTGTGCAAAACAACTCGTACTCTGTGCGGGTTGTTTTTATATTATATTTTGTCATAAAACAGCCATTATTTTTAGCTATGTTAAAAGCATAAGTTAGAGCCATTTAAAAAGAGTACCCAATGAAAAAAGCATTATTAATGATGACCGTATTATTCAGTAGCAGCGCTTTTTCCCAGCAATGCAATGTTAACCCAGCGCTATTAAAAGCAACTTACACTGTAACCAACAATAAAAATAACGAGCCAACAACTCAAGCGCTAACCCTGTGGCGAAACCAGCAACAAGTAGCGCATCAAAACGAAATAACGACCGAACTGTGGCAGCATTTAACTAATAAGCAAATACGGCCAATTCGTTACTTTAATGCTCAGCAGCGGGGTATTGAATACCAACCGTCAGAAGTACGTGGAGTACAAAACTGGAGTGCAAAAAACCAGCTGGTGGATGCGCATTTAATAGCAAAAATGACGTTAGTAAATACTCAGGGTACAGGTTGTGATGAAGTAAAAAACTATGTGTTAAACGAAGCTGAAACTGAGTATAAGCTGGCTTTATTTACACAGTCAAAGTTGGTTAAAACATTTAGTGTCAGCAGTAAAAAAGGCCAAGTAAACACCTTACTCAGCCTTAATAATGTAAGCAGTAACGAGCAAGCGATAGTTGCTCAGTTTGCTAAATGGGATAACTTTCAAACTACTGACTATGCCGATATAGGCGACAACGAAAACGATCCCTTTTTAGCTAAAATGATTAACCTTGGTTTTATTGAGCATAGCGCCACTGGCTTTTATAACCAGCAGGGGCAAGCTATCCAAGGTGAGCATTATCATTAGATTTTTTGGGCTTGGCAGCGTCCTCTGTTAAGCCCGCAATATAGTCGTTGTCGTCGCAGGTATTTAAATCTTCTTGTGCTTGTTTGTCTTGTTGTAGTACTTGTTTTAAATCTTCCATACGCTGGCGTACAGCTACACCGTAGCTAATATCGTCGCCCCATAATTTTGCTAACTGTAATACACTGGCGCGGTCGTGATCTCTAAATAGCTTACCAGCTCGCTCGGCATCGGGTTTATTGTTACCTAATAACTCGAGCGCTTTAACTGCAAGGCTGATGGCAGAATCAACAGTTTCACGATTAAAGGCATCTACTTTTAAACTAAGTAATTGATAAGCGTGACGACGGTCGATAGCACGTGCAACAATTTTTAACTGCGGGTAGTTTTTTTGCGCAAGCTTAATAATTTCTAATGTTTTATCGGGGTTATCTATAGCCACTACCAGCATTTGTGCTGTTTTTGCACCTGCGGCTTCAAGTAGCTCCTGACGCCCAGCATCACCATAAAATACCGTTTTACCAAAGCGGCGTAATAATTCAATTTGCGTAGGGCTATGATCAAGTACTGTTATTTCGTAACCCTGGGCATGCAGTAAACGCCCCATTACTTGGCCAAAGCGACCGTAGCCCGCAATAATGACATGTTTAGCGCTGCTAATATGCTCGGGTTTATCAAATTCAGGCTTTACGCTGCTATCGCGTTTTTGCAGTTGCTCGTAAAACATTAATAATAAAGGGGCTATTAACATAGAAATAGCCACCACTAAGGTTGTTAATGCGGTTTGTTCGGGCGTTAAAATGCTTAGCGTACTAGTTACACTTAATAATACAAAAGCAAATTCGCCTCCTTGTGCCAAAGCCAGTGTAAATAATAGTTGCTGCTTTTTATTTATTTTAAAGGTAAAAGCCAGCGCAAATAAAATACAGGCTTTAATTACTATCAATAAAACAACTAAGCTAATCACAGTGCTAAATTGATTAAAAAACAGTTCAAAGTTAATCGACGCGCCCACAGTAATAAAAAATAGCCCTAATAGCAGACCTTTAAAAGGCTCTATGTCGGCCTCTAACTCGTGCCTAAATTCACTTTCGGCAAGTACTACGCCAGCTAAAAAGGTACCCAGCGCAGGTGATAAGCCAATACTTTGCATAACTAATGCAATAGCAACCACTAAAAAAAGCGCAAAAATGGTAAATATTTCACGTATATGTGTTTGCGCTATATATCTAAAAATGGGGGCCGATATATATTTACCGCAAACAATAATGGCGGCAATAACAGCAATCGATGCACCTACTTGTTGCCAAACCGGCCAGTTGGCAATAATTGAATCACTAATCTCGGCGTTGCCACTCAGTGGTGCAAATGCGAGTAAGGGTAATAACGCTAAAATAGGAATAATAGCGATATCTTGAAATAGCAGTACAGAAAAAGCATTTTGCCCAGCTTCTTGTTTTAGCCAGCCTTTTTCTTCTAGGCTTTGCAGTACAATAGCGGTAGAGGAAAGCGCCAGCATTAAACCAATGGCAAGGGCTGTTTGCCAATGCATGGCAAACAGCCAATAACAAGATGCAAAAATAACGGCTGCGGTTAACACTACTTGTAAACCACCTAACCCTAAAATTGAATGGCGTAATGTCCATAAACGTGAAGGTTGCAGCTCTAAACCAACTAAAAATAGCATCATTACTACGCCAAATTCGGCAAAGTGCATTACATCGGTTTGATCGCCAACCATAGCTAAGGCATAAGGGCCAATAAGTATGCCTGCGATTAAATAACCCAGCACCGATCCGAGCCCTACTCGTTTGGCAATAGGCACAGCTACAATTGCTGCCGCTAAGTAAATTAAAGCTATTTCTAACACGTGTTTTTCCTAGGTGAGTTTTTAAACCCAAGTGGTTTGCGTATAAATAGAATGACTGACACGCTTATAAAATACAATAATTTAAGTGGCTAAAAATGCTGTTTTTTTTAAAATTTTACAGCCTTCAAAGTATTATTAACGCTGACATACCCTAGCTCTGCTTTAATCATAATGAGATTTTTTTTCAGGATTAACGCGAATGTTACTTAGATCAATCGTTAAGCAGCAAAAAAAGGATGCGTAATGCATCCTTTATAACTTTCAACTTTTAGCTAGCACTTTTATTAAAAGCGGTAAGTAATATTACCGTATAAAAAGCGGCCATCTAAACTGTATGGCACGTAGGGGGTGTACGGGAATATTTGACCAAAGTTAGAGTAACCAATGTTATCTACAGTTGCTTGTGGGTACTGATCAAACAGGTTGTTAGCGCCTACGGCAAATTTCCATTCATCGTTAGGGCTATAAGCCACTTCAAGATCGGTTATCCATTTTGCATCTAGGTATTCATCTCGGTCGCTGCTTGTAGAAATATCAGCAACTTCGCCATAGCGCGTGGCACGCAGTGTAGTTTGCCATTCGTTAAAGCTCCAAACAGCCGATAAGTTTAGTTTGCTATCTGGTGTGCCTTCTTCAAAACGGCCCACTTCACGCCGAGCAAATACAACATAGTCATCACCTAACGAATTGAGTTCTTCAGGGTTGTCGTCTATATGGGTGACTTTAGTGTCGTTAAAGTTAACCGCTGCGTTTAAGCGTACGTCGCCTAGGTTATCTAGTTCCAGTAAATAAGTTGCAACTATGTCTACACCTTGCGTACGTGAGTCTATTGCATTGGTAAAGTAGCGTACGCTTTCGGTGTTTAGCTCACCAGCGTTTGCTAAAATTTGCGCAACTGCTGCACCGGCTAGGTTTTCAGAGAGTACAATCCGGTCATCAATATCAATACGATATGCATCAACCGTTAGGCTAAAATTACCTTGAGTGTAGACAAAGCCAGCGGTTAAGTTTACAGAGTCTTCAGCGTCTAGTTTTTTAGCGCCTAATGCTTGTGCTGCTGGAGAGTCACTTGGAAATAAACCTACTTCAAACGCTTGGTTGTTTTCAAGTATGGTTGATATTTGACGATACGAGCTTTGTGCTAGCGATGGCGCGCGAAAGCCGGTACTTGCTGCACCACGTAACGATAAGTTATCAGTAATACTGTAACGCGTTGCTATTTTTGAAGTGAATGTGTCGCCAAAGTCGCTGTAATCTTCATAACGGCTGGCTAAAACCACATTCCACTTTTCTGTTAAGTAGGTATCAAATTCAACAAAAAGTGCTACGTTGTGGCGGCTTTCGTCGGTAACACTTTGCGGACCAAAACCAGATAGTACCTGTGCACCACCTGCTGCAATTGGGTTGCCGTTACTATCAAGCGCGGTAATATAAGAAGCTTCTTCGCCTTGTTCTATTTTGTAGCTTTCGTGGCGGTATTCAGCACCTATAGTAAAAAATACGTCATCTGGTAAACCTAAATCAAATGCTGTGCTGGCATCTCCATTAACAATAAATTGGTCATAAACCAATGCGCCGTTATCAAATTCGGTTTGGCTGGTGGCACCTAAAGATGTATTTAAGCTATTTATTACGCCTAATGCAAAGTCGTTGCGGCCGTAGTTGGTACTTACATCCCATGTCCAGTCGCCTGTTTCACCTTGTAAACCAAGAGCGAGAGAGTAATCTTCTACGTCGGTTTCAATTTGTGGCAAAAAGCCATTAGGGTAAACGTCTAAAATGTTATTTTTATCTACAGCTCGGCGATAAAATCCGCCTGAGTTGCCTTCACGCTTAGAGTAGCTACCAAAAGAGTATAAGTTTAAGCCGTTATCAAAGTCGTAGCCCATGTTGTAAAACAGTGCATAGTCTTCAAGCTCTGCTTTACCAAAGCGGTGATTGTAACGATCGATAGTGAACTCGCGTGGATCTAGGCTACCATCATCAAGGCGGCTATATTGCTCGCGAGGGTCAAAACCAGAGCGCTGGGTAGAGTCGTTATCACGATATTCAATAGATACGTTTACAAAACCGTTATCGGCTAACGAAAAACCAGAATTAGCGCTAATAGTACGCGTTGCGCCATCGCTCATTTTACGATCGTCGCCAGTATTAAATGCTAAGTTGCCGTTTGCATCTGCGTACACGCTTTCAAGCTGAGGTACTCCAGCCATTTGAGTATCATATTGTCCGTAAGTTACGCTTACACTGCCGCCCTGCGCTGCATCTTTAAGAATTATATTAATAACCCCTGCAATAGCATCTGAGCCGTATTGCGCTGCGGCACCGTCGCGTAATACTTCTACGCGCTTAATTGCCGATGTTGGGATCATATTTAAATCAACAGCTGTTGAACCACGCCCAACTACGCCAGCTAAGTTTAATAGCGCACCTGAATGACGACGCTTACCATTAATAAGCACTAGGGTGTGATCGGGGGCTAAACCACGCAAAACTGCAGGTTTAGCATGGTCTGTACCATCGCCCATTGTTGCGCTTGGGTAGTTAAAGCTTGGCACTTGGTTTGCAAGTACTTGGCTGATTTCAAGCTGGCCTGTACTGGCCATATCGCGACTGGTAATAATATCAACAGGTACTGAACTTTCAGCAATACTGCGTAAGCTGCGACGAGTACCCGTTACCGAAATTACTTCGATATTTTCTTGTGCTTGACTATCTGGCTCTGCGGCTACAGCTACTGAATAAGGCGTGCTCAATGCAGTAGTAACGGCCAAGCTAAGTGCTAATTTTTTCGCTGAAAAGCGCTGTATGGTCATGTGATCCCCCAAGGGCTGCTATTGTTGAGTCTAAAAGCGCCGCATCTTAAAGAAGCTAATAGGATAGTGCAAAGATCAAAACAAACTAAGTTATGCAAATAGCTAAGGCTGGTGTTTACTTTGCGCTGAACGTACTAATTTAAATAGGTGTGCTTGTGTTGAGTAGTTGCAACCACAGGGTGAATTGAGGTGTTTTTTAATACAATTAATTTAGTAAATGTAAATAAAAAAGGCCAAGTAAATTACTTGGCCTCTTTATTGTTTTTAATGTTTTAATTCAAGAATTAAGTATTACTCTGGCGCAACGTCTAATGTAGTAAATAACGAGTAACGCACGTTATCTATGCCTTTTTCAGACGACTCTTCGCTCACGCTTGCTTCAATTAAGTATAAACCCGGGTGCTGCCACGTTGTGCTAAAAAAGCCGTTTTTGTCAGTGGTTACTTTAACTTCGCCACGTTCGTTACGGTAGCGTGTATCACCTTTTAATATTGCCAGCTCAACGTTTGCTGCCGGCTTACCAGCTTTGAGCAATTGAAAACGCGCTTGTTCACCAACAAATAAATCGTTAGGGTGAGTTGGGCCGCTAATCTCTAAACCTTTACCAAGTAGTGCAGGCTTAGATGTGCCGTTACGACTTACAAACGTATCAACGGTAGAAAATGCTTTGGTTGTTTTAATATCTGTAGCGTCTGCTGGAATATCTTTACTGTTTTTGCCACCAAAAACACGACGACGCTCACCTTTTGCATCTTTATAAAAGGTCATTAAACGTGGTTCACGTTTCATTGCAATATGGTAAGTCCCTTCGTTGGTTAATTTAACTGCCGCAGAGTTTTTACGCTGTAAAAAGTAAGCGCGAATATTATCGCTAATAGGTTTGCCGTCAGGGCCGATAGCCATCAGTAAATTGTCGTCGTATTGTGCGTCTTTCTCAGTTGGGCGGTATGCTTTGTCGGGAGCAAAAATTTCATTAGAAATACTCGCGTCAATCATTACATAATGCGCTTTATCGCCAGATAAAGAAGTATGCGATGGCACTAACCATTGTGCATGGGCGTTAGCATAGCTTGATGCAAGTGCAGTGACTGTAAGTGCGCCAATTAATGCACTTTTAAGTAAATTGATTTTCATAATCGTTCCTTTTTAAATGGTTTTAGCGGATGCTTTATTTGCTGCTATGTATTACTTGGCAATAATAGTGACGAAGCTTTGTGAAAATTCATTGGTACCATCAATCGTGATTTTACCCTCTTGTGTTAGGTCTATTTCGACACGGCTGTAATCTCGGCCGCCTTCTTCGCGTACCACTTCAATATTAAGTAAGTATTTACCCGGTTTTACTGGGTTACCGTCTAAATCATTGCCCTGCCAATTAATGGTGTAAGATCCAGCTCGTTTGGTTGCGCCGCTTATGCCGTCGAAGTTAAGGTTACTTTTACCGGCTTTACGCCACCATTGGCGTAAGTCTTTAAACCATTCGGCTTTTTGTACCCAAAGTGCCAGCGTAGTAACGTGTTTGCGCTCGCTTGTTTCTAGCCAAACTGCAACATAAGGGCGGTGATACGGTTGTACGTCTAATTCGGGTAGGTTTAATTCAATTTCTAATTGTGCAGTTTGTGCATGCGCAGTCGCTTGAAAAAACGTCGCAACTAGCAGTAATGCTGCGCTTATAAACACTTTAAATTTAATCATTAATACACTCCTTTTAATTGTGGAACCCAACATAAATAAATAACGACAGGCGTTGCTATGCCTAACACCGTTATCCATATTCCTGCTAAGCGTTTTTTTCTGTTTTGAAATAAAATAATCATGCCGGTAATGGCAAATAAGATCATTAATACAGCTGAGATATCTATTACCCAACTCCATGCTTCGCCACTATGTCGGCCTTTATGTAGATCGCCAATTAGGCTTAAAAAACCACCTGTTTGGTAATCAAGGTTTAGTGTGCCACTTATAAAGTCGAGCTCGGCGTAGGCAAACCCCGCGGGTAATGGGTAGTCGAGCATTACCAGTGCGTCCTCTTTTTCCCATTCAATGCTTTTTACGTTAGTGAGCGCATATTGCTTGGCTAAGTAAGCTTCTATTTCGGGGTAGAGTGTAGGTAAGGTACTTAACTGCGCATTTGCTTTGGCAGCCAATGCACTTGGAATTGGAGTTGATATTTGGCCATTATTTTTATCATTTTTAAGCCAGTCAACATGGTTAAGTACTATGCCGCTAACACAAAATAAAATAAGCAAAAAAAATAGCGCTGTAGAAATATAAATGTGTAAAGCCCGGCTGGTGCTATATAAAGCTCGTTTGTTAATAAACGCCATAATAACTGTAAACTAATTAATATTTACCACATGATAATGATTTGTATTAGCTATTACAAATATACTTACTAAACTTTACATTAAGTTTTTATAAACAGCGGGTATTTACGTTGTTAAAGCGGGATATTCAACTTTTTGGTATGGAAGAGGGTCTTAAAATTAAATAAATCATTACAGCCACTTCAATTATGGCAACTAAAAAAATAACCCAAACAGCAGGAGATGAAGCCAGTAAAAATATAAAACCAACCAGCATGCCCAAAGCGGCGCAATATTTGGCTTTAACAGGCACTACTTTATGTGCTTGCCACTGGTGCAGGGTAGTGCCGTATCGTGGATGATTTAAAAGCCAATGCTCAAGTGCAGGCGATGAGCGAGTAAAGCAGGCCAGAGCTAAAATAAAAAAGATGGTGGTGGGCATAACCGGTAGTACTATACCTATAATTCCAAGTACAACTAGCATTAAGCCAAGTACTTTAAACCATACCTTTTTGTAATATATATAGGTTGTTTTTATATTCACTTAGGTTAGTTTTATTAAATTATAGTTAGTTTGATTATAGAGTAATTAATGCCGAAATTTAAGCGCAATTGCAGTTACTTAATACGTGGACATAAAGGAATAAATAAAATTAGCGCAGCAAAAAGGGCAAACAAAGTTGCCCTTTATAACTAACCTGAGCTGCGGATAATAAACTTATCTCAAGCAGCTATTTTCAGCGCTAACTGCGTTGAATTTACTTGCAATAGGCCAGCTATTGACGCGTAAATTCGCCTTGTTTTCACTGAAAACCTCTGGCTAGAGAAAATAAAATCAAATATAACTATGATTCAATACGTTAGTAAATATCTTAACCAGAGTTCAGGTTAACTAGCTAATTAACCTTGCTTGGCTTAAAAGTAATAACCAAGGTTAATATTAAAGCGACGTTCTGTATCGCCTTCACCAATAATTGTTCCGCCAATAAATGGTTGATTACGTGCTTGGATAAAGTCGAAGTAACTAAAGAAACCACCTGCAGCAACACTCATACCCGTTACATTCATCCAAGTATTTGCGCTGTTATCAGACTTGTCGTAAATAATACCGTAATCGTTGTAAAACTGAATGTCGGTCACTGGGCCCCACTCAAGTGAGTAGTTATAAGCTACGTTGAAGTTAGTCATTGTTGCTTTGCTCGAAACAGTATCGTAATAAGCGTAAGCACCTACAGCAAAACGGTTGCTATTATCGTCTAGGTCGTAGTCGTACTCGCCATGTTGAAATTGTACGTTCCAGTTATTAATTTTGCTATCAAGATGCACAGCCCATGCACCGTAGCTTCCAGCACGGTCATTACCGTCATGTAGGCCGCCACTTAATAGCGATACACCCAGATCGGTAATTACGTTTTTACTATGCTCTACTTGATACGTTGCGCGACCTGCAAAGGTATTGTATTCACCAATTTTATTTACAGGTTCTGCGTATGTACCTTCATTTGGTGCACGACTACCTACAATATCGTACGAGTAACGCTTGCTTTTATCGGAACCACCGTCTACTCCGCCTAGTTCATCATTTTTGAAAAAACCAAGGTCTAGCTTCCAGTTGTCTTTAAGTTTACGTTTTACTACCACACCTAAATCAAAATCGTCTTCTAACCCTACGTAATAGTTAGTGCTAAAAAAATAACTGTGTGAGTTGTACGGGCCGTTACCAAAAGGAACAGATGTTATACCTGCTTGGCCTTCCCAACCATCCACAAACTCATAACCAAGGTAAGCGTATTTAATTACAGTCATGTAATCGTAAAAGCGAATTTCACCATTTAGAGAAATATCATTAATTTCACCAGATACATTTAAACGGAAAATATCAAAATCAAAGTCGCCGCCGCGATCTTTATTGTCATCATCGTATGAATTAATGCTGTAATTAGCGCGAATAGCACCGCCAATTTTAATGCCTTCGTCTTTTTTATCTGATTCAGACTCTGCAACAGCAACAATTTTTGTATCCGCTTTTTTACTTATTTGAGCAACTTGTTGTTCGTGTTGCTCATTAATTTGTTGTTGTTTGGTTTTTTCAGCTGCTAATTGCTGCTCTAGCATCTGCATTTGCTGTTTAAGTTGTTTAAGCTGAGTTTGAAGCGTGTCTAGATCTGCGGCGAATACATTGCTCGACGCACCAGCTAGCATGAGGGCAAGTGTTAATTTCGAAAGTTTAGTCATAAATTGCTGCTCAGGTTTTGATTGAAAATTTAAGATGTAAAAGCACATCCTGTGTAAATTTATTATTTAGGAGCTTGAGTAAGCGCACCCACTTCTAACAGAGGCGATGCATCAAGTTTATCTGCATCCATCATTGCGGCAATGCGCTGCATTGACGACAGTAATAGGCTCTGCTCCCACTCTGCAAGTGCCGAAAACTTAGCAATAAAATGCTCTTGTAGTGGTTGCGGTGCTTTATCAAGTAACTCCTTTCCTTTATCGGTGAGGTATAAACTCACTCGACGCTTATCCATTTGGCTACGTACCCGAGTTACTAAGTCTCTACCTTCTATCCTATCAAGAATATTAGTAACGGTTGCCGGGCTTAAATTTACATTTTGAGCTATACGGCTTGCTGTTATCCCATCTGTATGGGAAACCTCTTGCATTATAAGCAGTTGTGGCCCAGTTAAGCCTGAAGTTTTATTCAGTTGCTTAGAGTGTAAATCGATCGCACGAATCACTTTACGTAAAGAAACCAATAACTCGTTATGTTTTTGCATTTAGCTAATCTCGTTAAAAGGGCGCAATGGTTTACCATAATCGCGAAATGTTACACATCAAGTAAATTGAATTCAAATGATATATTGCATTTTAGCCTGCTTTTTGTGGTTTTTATTAGTTTGAGCAGTAATTAAAATTTGTGTTTTTTAATTTTTAATCTATGTCTGTAGTGTTTTATTCGCCAATGGCTGTAGTATACCTTTAAGCCTATAGAGTATAGATAATGAGTTTTTTTTATCAATTTATAAGTATTGCTAATTTACTGAGGGTGACATTTATAAATAAGTATTAGGGCGTGTTGATCTTTGTGGTATGAAAAACAAACAGCATGAAGATAAGGTATAATTGAATTCGCCAGAAAACTTT
>NZ_JBEOOB010000037.1:0-41648 GCF_040308685.1 Pseudoalteromonas sp. 20-MNA-CIBAN-0454
ATGAGCGTTCACGCTAAAACCAGAACGGGTGTTCACGATGGGCCGGAATCACTGTTCACGATGCTCCGGAATATGCAATAAGCTTCAAACACATTAATTTGATCGTGATCAAATGAACTCTCTATGTTTTTTTCTGCTTGTTGATATTTTTCAATAGCAGTAATTAATTCAGCGTTAAGTAGAGGCTTGTAAACATTTAACGAGTCGGAAATTGTCATTTGGAACTTTTGGTTTATTTCAGCTGCACCCTCAGTGCAAGTATCATCAGGAATATTGTTCATAATATTAAATTCTTGGTCAGACAATTTAGATGAAACTTCTATAGCGTCGGCTAACGATTTAGATAGCTGAATTAGACTTTCTTTGTTTATTTCCCAAACTCGATCTTTTCTTTGTTTCCTGACTGAATCGAAGTGTATCGCGGTAGCCGTAATAGTTCCCGCTGCGATTATTAGGTTAAGAGTAAACGCATGATCAAAATTAAATTTAAGGTCAAAAACTAGATACCAGACAGTTAAACAAAAACCTGTTAGAAGACCGAGAATATATTTAACCATTTACACCTAGCTTAATTGATTTACAGAACATGTTTATAGCGAGTTAGTCGTATGTTTTCTTCAGTATTATCGCCCGTTCTTACTGACTATGGAAGCAAAATTAAGCTCGTAAAAAATATGAAAGACAGCTTCTTTTATAGCTGCCTTTTAGATGAAGTACAAACCTAGATACCAAAAGCGTAATGTCTGTCAAAGCTACTAAATATAAGTAGCTTTAACAGATATTACATTGATGTATCTTAGCTAATCTCTAGTAAGAGTTCTCTGTTTTCTAGGGGATCTTTTCTGACTATATATTTGAGGGTGTTTTGTAATAAAAGAATATTTAATAAGCAGTTTTTTAATTCTTGAGCCGTAAAAATATCGGATTGCAACAGCCCTTTAGTAAACACTTCTTTTGGCAGCAAAAAAGAATCAAAACCATCGGTATTTTTGTACATGCAAATTTCAAATGAACCCAATTCAACAGGTTTTGGGTGAGCACTTATGTTTCTAGCTTTTATAATTTTTCTCAAATATGAATAACTGAATCGCCCCGAGTTCATCGGAGACCAGTTTGTTTAAGTCAGGCCACTTTACCTGACTCGTTTAAATTATCATAGTAGTCTGTTTCATATTGAGCTGGTGAAATATACCCAATTGAAGATAATAAGCGTTGATTATTAAACCAATTGACCCACTCTAACGTTGCGTATTCAACAGCATCAACATTCTTCCACGGGCCATTTCTGCGAATAATCTCTGTTTTAAATAATCCATTTATTGTTTCAGCCAATGCATTGTCATAAGAGTCACCCACACTGCCTACAGACGCTTGAATTCCAGCTTCAGCAAGTCGCTCAGTGTATCGTATAGACAAATATTGGCTGCCTCTGTCGCTGTGGTGAATTAACCCTTCGGGGTTGCCACGATGCCAAATAGCTTGCTCTAACGCATCAAGAATAAGCTCTGTGTGCATTGTCGTTGATACACGCCAACCTACAATGTATCGTGAAAAAACATCTATCACGAAAGCGACATAAACAAACCCACTCCATGTGGCAAGTAGAGTAAGAGGCAGAACGTAGTCGAACTATTTTTCTGCCTCTCCTCTCCGAACCGTACGTGCACCTTTCAGCGCATACAGCTCTCCGCTTAATTGTGGCTTACAGCCATTACAACATCGCTGTAGCGAGATGTGACAGTATTTCTCATTTCATCTCTAAGATAAGGGTTTGATTCAGGTAATCGCCAACGGAAGGGCAACTTAGGACTGCTCACCAGTCGATATAGTGAAGCGCTACATAAATTACCTCGATTGCTTTTACCAAATAATACCCAAGTCTTGGCCTGATTTGGCGTCGGTCGTTTTATCCACTTCATCATTAATGACTTAACGGAGCAACGATATTTCCGCGCTAGCCATTTTGCTAATTTCCAGAAAACTATACGATCAATTTTACTGTAAACTTTAGCGGTATAATCAGTATGACGATAAAATTGCGCCCAGCCTTTAAGCTTGCGGCTGAGTTGTTCAACTTTGTCTATCTTGCTACAACTGTGATCACTGGATAAAGCTTGGCTCAAGGAATGAGAAAATGCTTTAGCCTTACCATGTGGAATACCAGACACCACACGCATATTCCCTTTAGGACCACGTTTCCTTATGATCCTATGACCAAGGAAGATAAATCCATCATTCACATGCGTAATATGGGTTTTCTCCATGTTAAGTGTGAGTTTAAGTTTACCTTCAAGAAAATTTCGACACTGATCACGAATGGCTTCTGCTTGTTGTTTGTTACCTTTGACAATCACAAGAAAGTCATCGGCATAACGACAATAAGCAACCCCAGGTTTCCATTGTCTATTTTCCTCTAGTGCAATGGTACGCTTATCTTGGATTGTACGATTCCAGTACCAGCGATCTTTACGTGCTTTCTTGCTCAAGTAGCATTTATCCAAATACTGATCAAATTCGTTGAGCATGATATTTGACAATAATGGAGAAATGACACCACCTTGTGGTACGCCTTCGCTTGTTGCACAGAATAGATTACGTTCAATATGTCCTGCTTTGATGAACCGCCAGAGCAATTCATTAAATCGTCGACAATTGATACGCTTACGCACACATGTCATCAGTAATTGATGGTGGACTGTATCAAAATAACTTGATAAATCCCCTTCAATTACCCAGCGCCCACGTGGTTCACTTGAGCCTGTCATTTGTAACTTAACAGTTCTAATGGCGTGATGGACACTGCGTTCAGGTCTAAAACCATAGGATAGTGAATGAAAATCATTTTCCCATATCGGCTCCATTGCCATGAGCATGGCACGTTGCACTATTCTGTCTCTTAAGGTGGGTATGCCTAAAGGGCGTTGCTTTCCATTCGCTTTAGGAATATAAATTCGTCTGGCAGGCATTGGTTGATAATTACCCGAGAGTAAATCATTTCTGATCCCATCTAAGTAATCAGTCAGCTTATCCTGTAAGTGAATTTTAGTTATTCCATCAACGCCAGGTGTTTTGGCACCTTTTGAAGAAAGCGTTACTTCAGCCGCTTGGCAAAGCCATTGTGGGTGACTGATAAGGCGCAGTAATCGATTAACGCGACGCGCTTTATCGGTTGCTGTCCATGTTGCTAATTTACGTTGCAGTTCGCTGATTATCACAGGTCTTCACCTCATTAAGGTCAGGTAATTTGCTTGCGCAAATCAATTAAACTGCGCCCCTTCGCCATGTAATGGGCTTTCCCCATCTCAGACTACTACGAACGCTCCGCCAGCTTGTTTGTCATCGGGGTCGTGCTCCCTTAGCATTCAAACAAACCTTCCCCGGTTTACCTATCTGAACTCGAACATATTGGGGTGGATGCCGATCGCAGTCTTTAACCTTATCGTGCTGTAAGGTGATAATACTTAAACGCTGAATTGTGATTTAGCGTTTATCCATTGATAAATACCTACGTGTGATTTATCAAGTCGGCAATAATACTCATACATTTAGTATTATTGCAGCATCATATTGCCTGTTAATTCGTGTAGGCAATGGCGACGTTTCAGCCCATAGATGCGGGTTAATCGGTTCATGTACTTCATCCGTCCAATACTTAGTCTAGAAGAGCATCTTGGCGTAACGAATTCGCCTCACTCCCCGTTGTCAGCGAGTTCCATCACCTTATCAGCATACGATAAGTCACTGCCGCTCAGACTCAACTATCTGCACAACCAGATAGTGCCATAAACAATTTGGCTCCTACCGTATTGCTCATGTATTTCAGATAGACTCGTGGTTCATTAAAGCATTCCTTGCTAGTGCTGAACTCCGGGCACACCATAGGTGATGTCAGCTACCCAAAGTTGATTTGGCTGCTCAGCAGTAAATTGACGATTAACTAAATCAAGTGGCTTATCTTGTTGCTCGTCAGGTATCGTTGTCTTATGTGCTTTACCCCGACGAACACCTTGAATTCCCATAACTCGCATCAATCGTTCGACTGTACAGCGGGCGACTTGATGGTCGTCAAGCTGTAGCTGCTTCCATATTTTTCTTGCACCATAAACTGACATATTATCCTCCCACACTTCGCGAATGAGTATTATCAGCTCAGCATCACGCTTTTTGCGGTTAGACAGTCGCTCAGGCTCTCTTTGTATCTGTTTATGAGAATAATACGTTGATGGTGCAATCGGCAATTCCTTGCAAATTGACTCGACACCGTAATGCTCTCTGCAAGCATCAATAAAATCCACTATTACTTCTGTTTGCGGTCGAGCTCCGCTTGGGCGAAAAAAGCGGCAGCTTGCCTCAGGATATCATTCGTTCGCTTGAGCTCTTTATTCTCGCGCTCTAAGACGGCAAGGCGTTCTTCAGTTGATTGCGTATTAGAAGAGGGTTTAGACGGTTGAGCTTGAGATTTCTTGACCCATGCTCTAAGTGTTTCTGGGGTACATCCCAGTTTATCTGAAATCGATACTAGCGCAGCCCAAAGAGAAGGGTATTCATGCTGTTGTGTGGTAACAAGCCTAATTGCACGTTCACGAAATTCTGATGTATAGCGATTTGATTTTTTCATAGTTCCAGTTTCTCAAGTTATTGAGTCTCTGGCAAACACGGGGCGATTCAAACAGTTTGAAGATTTATTTATTGTATAGCGCCCCTTAGATAGAATATAAAACAAACTATTAAGCTTTGCTTGTAACCCCATAGTCGCAAAGGCATCAATTAAGCTTTTGCCTAGCTCTTGTTCTTGCAATAAGTATTTTAAGTCGCTTAGAGCTTCATTTAGTATTGCTTCTATTGCTAAAGCGCAAAGTAAAACAAAGGGCTCTCGCTTATCGCACAAAAATAGCTCATCGTCTTCGATTAAATCTAGCAAAGTTTTTGCAGCAGATATAAGTCGTTGCGATCTAACAATAGATATTTCTATTTGGTTTGACATTAATTGTTTACCTAAAAGTAATTCAACAGCTTCTTATTTCTGTCAGCCAATATGAGCAATAATCCTCACCATCATATATAGATGAGCTTAGTGCGGATTTATCTTTTGAACCTACTCTAGCATTACAGCTGAGGCTTATCTTCTTCATGCATGGAAGTAAGAAATAGCCTTCATATTCATTGAGCCGATTATTCTTTTTAGCTTTTTCTAAATCGTTTACACGACCATTTACTTGTTGTTTTAATTTGGAATATTTGACTGAGATAACATCCAAATTTATTTCTTTGTCATCAAATAGGCGCATTAACTCAGTAAATTGTATTTGCAGCTCAAAGATTTCTTTTTCCACTTCATTTTTCATCATTACATACACCTAAATACTATTAACTCTCAAGGGGGGAGCTGTAAAAATATACTTGCTCATATAACGAGGCATATTCTATTTTTAGTTGATATCTGGTAGTTAGTCTCTTCTCGATAGAGCTCATATCCATTCCAGGTAAAAAATGTAATTTAAGAATACATACTTTTTCATTTTGAGCTATGTAGCTCGTGGCAGATAAACTTGATGTATATATATTCTTAGTGTCTAACTCAGCTTTAAAATAATTACGAATATCACTATCAAGTTCAGGCCAAGAGATGCTTTTATCATTAACAATGAACTCAAATGATCTAACTTGTGCAGTACCTAGCCCTTTATTGATTATATCAAAACAAATGGAGCTATCGTCCGTATGAAGCCAGTCACTTAGCCTTGGTGCAACCGATAGTTTATTGTGTTTTTGTTGTGTTCTAATAGTCCAATAGGTAAGCCCAATAGCTAATAACGCTGTTATTGTTGTAATGAGCTGAACCAAAAGGTTTATATCCATTCTAACCTCTTAATTGTAAGTTAATTATTTTCACATATTTTAGTTAGTTTCATAAATTGCTGATTATTAACAATATCATTGTTTGCTTGCTCTATAAGATCTAGAACTTCTTTTAAGTGATAAAGGGATGAACGTGTCTCTTTTGGTATTATCAAATCACACAGGCTTAGAACCTCATTGGGAAATTGAGATGCTAATGGAATTGAATCTGAAGTATTGCGTGCAAATGAATTTAACCAATGATGTTGAACTTCCAATGGTGTTAAACACCACTCCATAGAGTGAAATAAGTTGGGAAAATAGCTACCAGACTTCTCTAATAAGTTAATCCATGCAGAAGTTTGTTCTTTAGTTCTGTATTTTCTCTCTCTGGGCCAAATACTCTCGATAATAGTAGTTACGTCTCTAAGACATTCATTAGAATTTTTTGCAAAGCCCTTACTCAAATAACGAATTACCGCTGCTCTTTCTTTTTCTCTCATATTTCTAAAGCAATTTTTAGCATCTGAAGCGTTTATTTTATCCTTACCTTTATATGAAGGTAAGGCAAGCTCAATTATTTTATGTGATGTGGCCTCTATGAGTCTCTGATCCCAAGCCCATTCATAAATTTTGGGGAATAGATGAGTAATCTTTGGCTTCAATAGGACGCTTACTTCGACAGATGGTAATTTATTTGCAATCACACCACTCCAAGCAGGACCAGATAACTTATTATCTAGATTTAGTAATGGCAACAGGAAGCTTTGAACCCAAGAAGAGTCTATATAATGTAACCAACTTATTTGATAAGAGAGTATTGCTGATGCGTAAGCGCTAACAGTATCTTCACTTATTAAAAATTGTTCAATTTTGTCTTTAAATATGCTTGGTATTTCAGCATCTTTGTCTAAACGATAGGAGTCAATTTCTTGAATATATGTATTAAGAATAGCCCCTGTCAGGCTACTTTTAGCTTCAACCCATGTAATATGACTTAATGAAGTCTCCTTGGATTTCGAAGCACCTTGCTTACCCCTTAAAACTACTAATGTACAGTGGTCAAAAAATTTATAGCATAAGTTGGGCAACTCTTTTAGATAGATTTGTCCGTGGCGATCAAGCCAATTACCTAAGTGATAACTTAGCTCAGTTAATATCTCTTTAGGTAATAAATAAAGCCGATTTAGTAATGTAATTTTAGTCTTTCTGCTTGCACTATCCGGCCAATTATCTAATAAAACCGACCAGAAATACTTTGGGTTATCTTTTCTTTTACTCAAATACGACAATGCTAATAACGCTTTTTTAGGCCTAAGTTTTACTAAGCCATCAAATGGCCTCCTAGCTGTATATTCTTCAAAGCCTCTATTATAAACTTGTATTGATCTTTTAATTACTTCACTAATAGGCGCATTAATGATTAAATCAGCTTCTTCATCAATTGTAATTCCATGAACTTTTACAGATGTGTTATGCACCAGCTCTGCCGGTTCTTTAACCTGCCAGTCTTGATGCATGGATATGATCATATCGATTTTTTTTCTGTACTTTTCAGGCAGTACCAATTGACTGAGTTCACACCATTTAATGTAGCGAAATATCTCTAAGTTCTTGAAAATTTGAAATTCTTCATCTGTTATTTGTTTAGATTTATTAGGACCATCTAAGATTTTTTTAACTAGCTTTTCTTTATTTGTATTAGAAAAATCTTTCCATCGTTTTTCTAATAAACGAAGCAAATCGAGTTGATAACTTCTATTCCAAAAGTATTCTAGATCAATTGATAATACGTAGTTTGCGGCTTCTGAAGCGGAGAAAATAGAGTTAAACCCAAATGAATATAAGCTTAGTTTATTAAAATATAAGGAGTTTTTTAAATTTAAATTAAAGCTAAGCGCTTTTGCCTGTGAAGGAAACTTATCAACTAATCGTTTAAAGTTTTCAATAAAGAAATAAAATGAGCTGTGCTCTTCTAAGTTGTAAGTGTCTTCATTAGGGTCTGGATAACACGAAGGAGTATTATAAAAGTGCTTGTGGCCAAACTCATCTGATAAATCACTAGCGTATTCCAAGTGGGTTAAAGTAGCTTGCAATATTCTGTACAAGTTGTCATATGGAACTTCAATACTAGGGTTAAGCTTTAAAGGAAACTTTATTTCGAAATTACAAATATCAGATAAATGTATTGCACTCCATGCTTTTAAAGGAGGCTTTGATGCATGTATACCATAAGGGTTTTCAAACTCTACGAAAGGCTCTAACTTTGTCTCATAAAAACGCAAGGTTGTTAAATTCCATCCTTCATTTTTTATTAGATCTTGAAATCTATAGTAGTTATGGGACGGGTTAAACCATTCACTACTCTCAAACTGCTTGCTAGCTATAAAGCCTAGTATTTTTTGTGCCTTAGCGGGAAGTGAATTGGCACTATAAAGCTTCACTAAGATTCTTTCTTTTAAGGCGTTATGCAAAGCTCTTTTTCTAATGGCCCACCATGCAATGACAGGATCGTCTAAGTTCTTTACTATCCAATTTGTGATATACCAGAGTCTAGGTGATATCAAGTTATTGTTTGAGCGCAAGTCCATATCTTCAGTTGCAATATTGTCACACGGTAACCATGATAAATAGTTTTTATGTGGTAGTGTTGGTAAATTGTAGTTTTCTTTATCCACCGGTCTCGAAGGATCATCGTCTAGTCCATACTCAATAAATGGGTCAAATGATTCGCCATCACTATCCCTAAAATTGTGACCTTTACTCGGGTTTCCTATCCTTATTTGCGGGTCAAAAACACATAACCATTCAGCTAAAGGTGTGGGCTCTGTAGTACTAAATAATTTAGCCCCAGCTGAGGTAGTAAGAAAATTAGCAACTTGGCCTCTTTGGAATGATTTCAACTGCCTTGGGCTTGAGGCTGCAAGGTTTAATATGTAACTTATCCATTTTTTTGGCTTATCGACTTTTTCTGACCAAATAGAAAGTGTTTCCCATAAATCACTATGGTCAGGGTATGCTATTGCAGTTACACCGCGATCACGCCATTTGACTTCGATGTCTTCAGCCTCACCTTTATCAAATGCGTAAATTTTTGTCCGGTCAAACTTTTCATCATGATTAAGTCCCTGAAGTAAATATTTCACCTGAGGATCTTCAGCTTGATAGCCGACTAAAACAACTGTGTATACCTCTAATAATTGAATTATAAATTTAGTTGCCCAACCTTCGGATAAATATGCTCTTCCAAAATCTGCGCTACTTAAAATATAAGGATGATGTTTTTCAGACGGATCTTTTAGCCTGCCATGCAAATAGGTTATTGCTTCGAGACTTGCGCCGGATGATAAATCAGGGAAAAATGGAGGTTCACTATAAGAGAGGATTTCGTTCTGCTCAAAAAGTAGGTCAAAATTTGTAGTTACTATTTTTGGTTTACCGCTTTGACCACTGGATAAGAGTTTTAATATACCATGCTCCTTGCCAACATCATCAATAGAATTAGATTTGGAAAGTACCCTGGCAACGATTTGATTAACTTCGTCACGTCCATAGTCTTGGTATAGCAAGTGGAAAATTTGATCCAATGGAGTTCTTAGATGTGACTTATTAGAGTTTTCGGTGATCCAAGGTAAGAACTCTTGGTAAACCTCGGAGCTTTCTAGTGGAGAAAAAAAATCAATTACAGCTTTTGTTAGTTCTATAAAGCTTGGTAGTCCAGAGTTAAAAGAAACACCAGCCCCACAAAATAAAACTACTTTGCCGTGGTCACATTTATCAAGAAGTTCATCTGGAATATTAGGTCCATTTTCATTAAATCGCATTTAACCTTCCTTGTGTATGGGTACAATATAGCTATTTAGATGGTCCTTTAAGCTCTTGAATTAATAAAAGCTTTTTCTCTGTATCTAACTTTGATATTTCAATTGCTAGTTCTGCTGTTGTCTCATCTTCACAGAAAAAATAATTCAATGGAACATTTAGTTCATTAGCGATCTTTTTTAGAGTCGTTAAATCTGGAATATGACGGCCTTTTTCATAGTGGTTCATGCGACCACTCGCTGAGTTTTCATCCATACCGATAAGTATACCCAGTTGCTTTTGAGTAATACCTGACTTAGCGCGGGCTTGTTTGAGTCTAATTGGAATTGGATTTTGGAACACAGAAGCATCATTTTTCAGTCTCTAATAGCTTAGATTGTCTAAGTTTTACAAAGGTTTGTACACTTAGGAATCCTAAGTTCTATTTGTGGGAATGTTCTTAAAATCACTCTCGAGCATAAAACTTAGTATTTCTAAGTTTTGCATTGTTCTATATACTTAGCAACCCTAAGTTTTCTTAATTGTTGTAGTATAAGAAATGCCCCAAGTTATCAAATTAAACCAACACATTTACTCCCTTTTGATCGAAAAAGAGTGCAATGGTTTTACAATTGTCGAGCTCAGAGATGAGTTATTAACCGTAACTGATAAATATCAAGATATCGATGAGGCGCGTAAATTCATTTATAGGCAAATTACAGCGCTTGAACGAAAAGAGCTCTTAAAAACAAAAGGAAGTGGCCGCCATAAAAAGTATTTTAAAACTGAGCTGTTTAATAACGCTACGTTTGTGGCGAAACAAGTTGTAATTGAAAAAGAAAAATCAATTAGCAGTCATACTAATAATCAAGCATCACCGCTTGTTGAAACTTTATTGAATGAAAAGAAACAGTTTGAGGCTGAGCTTGCGATTTTGTTAGGGGAAGTTGATGAATATAAAGCTCTACAAAAGCGATTCCCTGAGCACCTTAGCTTGTTTTATTCTGCATTAGACGATGCTAAAAATAATTCAGCGAAGTTATTAGGAAAAGTTAACGCTTTAACTAATATATTGGCCTCTTTGGATAATGGTGCACGGCAATGCTGAGAAGTTGGCAAAGGGAATGTGTTGAGTTAGCAGTAAAAAAATATACAGCTATTGATAAGCACTTTCTATGTCAGGCCACTCCTGGTGCTGGTAAAACAATAATGGCAGCTTCATTGGCCAAAACGTTATTTGATAAAGGAATGATAGATAGAGTGATCTGCTTTTCACCATCGGTTGAAGTGGCTAATAATATCAAAAGAACATTTGGAAAAATAATTGGGTGTTCGTTTGATGGCTCATTTACGGCTGTAGGTGCCTCTATGACTTATCAAAGCTTATGCTCTATTCCTGAAAGTACTTGGGATGGGCTTAGAAAGTATCGTACATTTTTTATTTTTGATGAAATACATCACTGCTCATTCTCGCAAGATAAATCTAAAATCAATACGTGGGGTGAGAAAGTTGTTTTCCATTTACAGGATATTGCAACTTACACACTTGCGCTATCGGGCACTCCTTGGCGCTCAGACGCCCTTCCTATTGCTTTAGTGAATTATTCTGACCCAGAAGGTGAGTTGATATGCGATTATCAATACAGCTTGAGTCAAGCTATTAGAGATAACGTCTGTAGAGAGCCAAAAATAGTTTTAGTTGATAGCAATAGTATTTCGGATGGCCAAGATACATATGGATCAATAGCTGAATTTGTTAAACAAGCTCAATCAGCGTACCAAGAGGTACTTAATAATGACTCTGCACTTAGGTATTTATTGAAGTTAGCCGTATTAAAACTGTCGGAGATAAGAGCTTCAAACCCGGCTGCCGGCGGCCTAGTTGTTGCGTCTTCAGTTAAGCACGCTGAAATGATAAACAGCTTATTAATTGAAGAATTTAATCAAACGTCAACCATAGTTACTTACTTACACGATAATTCAACACAGAAGATCAACTCATTTAAGTCATCTACTGAACAGTGGATCGTTAGTGTTGGTATGATCAGTGAAGGGACCGACATACCTAGGCTACAAGTATGTTGTCATTTAAGCTCTATAAAAACAGAGTTGTATTTTAGGCAAGTTCTAGGGCGCATTCTTAGGTCTGGCAAAGGTAAAGTTGAATTCGCCTGGTTATTCACATTTGCAGAAACAAGCTTAATTGAGTTTGCTGAGCGTATTAATATTGATATACCAGATAGTTGCTCTTATGTTGATATGGAATGTGACACAACTTTGGTGAGAAAAGATACATTTAGACCTTTAACATTGCCAAAAATAAACAGGGATAATAAGTTAAAAGAAAACCTTGATAAACTCGTTCTAGGGGGCCTAACTTCAGAGCGCGGTTTAGCTTATTATGAGCTGCTTTCAGGTTGTTCATTGAGCAGTATACAAATTAAATCACTTAGAACTAGAGTTATAGAAGCATTTTTATAGTTCCATAAAATGAGCCATATTCTGTTTATATTATCACTCTTAGTACATAAATAAGGCTAGCTTTTATTTGACTCTGCTAAGTAATGGGAAATTTTTTAGAGATAAGTATCGAAATTATTGCCTCAGCTACATCCTTGATTTCACCATATTATTAATTTCAGAAACAACTTTTAGGGTAATAAATTTATTCCAAATTTACTAACGACGAATGCAAACACTCCAAAAATAAAACAAGTTATTAAGGCGCTGAGGCCGAGTGATGGCCAAAAACCAAATCGGTGTAGTAATGATGGAAATATTAAAAACATCGGTAAGGTAGGCACAACATACCAAAATGTGTACCAGGCATGACTCGCAATTTTCTCTGGCGGCTGTTTTTCAACGTACAACCAAATCATCGCTAAAATGGTTACCAATGGAAGTGCTACAATTAGTGCTCCGAGTTTATCACTGCGCTTTGCGACCTCTGAAACCGCTACAACAATTGCTGCTGTCACTAAGTATTTAAAAATTATCCAACCCATGTATTACTTTCCTTTTTAAATAAAAAAATAAAAACCGATTGCCTATCGGTTTTTATTTTGCCATGATATGGCTATGTTGTTAAGAGATATTTGATTATGCAGTTAGGCGAATTAGAAAAACTAGTACTTCAATATTTGTGGTCTTCTAAAGAAGCGGATGCAAAGCATGTGCACAGTCGTTTAGGTAAAACACGTGGCTGCACTCTCAATACTATTCAAAGCACCCTTGAAAGACTTTATAAAAAAGGCCTTCTTAGCAGAACTAAGCAGGGTCATGCTTATAATTACCGAACTAAAGTTGATCGTAACTCGCTTATAGCTACTTTAATAAATGATATTACAGCTGACTTTGTTGAAGAGGGTGAAAACAGTTTAATTGCTGCATTTTCTTCTACTTCGACTAATTTTAATGATACACAATTAGATGAGCTCGAAAAACTTATAGAGCAGCAGCGAAAACTACGAAGCGGAAAAGTGTAAACATGATTGTTGGAAATTGGGCCGTGTTTTTAAATCTAGCGAGCGCAGCGGTGACCGCTTTTATTTGTGTGATCATATTGATTTCCTTCTTCCACACCTCGCTTTGTAAAAAACTTACTATTTTCCAGTTTACCGAGCGTAAGTTCATGCTTTGGTTAACTATTAGCAGCCCTTGGTGGATCTCATTATTGTGTGCAGCTGTATTTTGGCAGGCACATCAAAATCCAATGTCTAATTGGTGGCAAGGAGTCGCTCACTGGCATCACCTTGAGGTTTTCTCTGTATATAGTTGGCATTCGGTATTGCTTATATCGGCTGTTTGTTTGATGGCAAGTGCTAGCGTACATGCATTTTTTAGTCTTAATAGACATAGTTCAGCAATGAGCAGTCTGTTGGCTTTATCAAATACTCAACCTCACAAAGATTATCCAAACCAGTCTGTACACGTTATTGAACACCTTATACCAGAGGCATTTACTGTTGGTTTTTTCAATCCAAAAGTATATATAACCAGCGGATTACAAGCACTTGATGAAAAAACAGTACACATAGTCATACAGCATGAACTAGCACATTTAAAAGCCCGAGATCCGCTTTTTAAAACACTGTTTAGTCTATTTGGTTGGTGTTTTCCTGCGTCAACGCGCGCGGCGTTACAGCAATCTTATACGGCTTTAACAGAACAAATTGCTGATGTCGGTGCAACGCAAAGTTTTGATGGCTTAGATGTGGCTCAAGCACTTATTAATGTTGCTCGATTTCAACGACAACAACATATTACGAATGACAATATATACATGAGTCATTTTAGTAATGAGCAAATAACTCAGCGTATACAAACATTGTTAATGCCAATCTCCACTACGCCTAAGCTACTTTTAATGATCACTTTGTTTAGCTTTGTGGTTATCAGTTTATTCACACTGTCGACTGTCGATAGTGTCCACCATCTTATCGAAACTTTTTTCATCCACTAAGTAAGGATTAAAATGAAATCATTTAGTAGTCATTTCACCCACAAAAAACCGATTGGCAGTCGGTTTTTTGTGGGGGTATTGATGGCTTTTACAGCACTGCCGTGTTTTGCAAGTGCTGAGGCTTATCAAACATTAAATCTAAAGCAAGCCATCTCATTCACGCTTGCTAACAACCCGCAGTTACAGGGCTTCTTTTATCGAGATAAAGCCCAGCAAGGCAAAATAAAGCAAGCAAGTATAGGCCAAAGACCACAAATAGGCTTAATGGTTGAAGATGCTTTTGGGACAGGTGAGCATAGTGGTTTGCAAAATATGCAATCAACCTTAACTTTCTCTTGGCTGATTCAACAAGAGCAAATTGATAGTCGCGTAAAAGCAAGCCAGTCTGAACTTGAGCAGTTACGTTTAGATAAACAAATTATTGCACTTGATTTAGCCGCGATGACTGCGAAGCAATTTATTCAACTACTGGTGAAAGAAGAGGCACTAAAGCTCAATAAAATGGCAGTAAGACAAGCGAATGAAGTTGTAAATGCAATAGATAAACGAGTTCGTATTGGTCAGTCGTTGGCTATTGATAAAAATTTAGCCAAAGCTGAACTAATTAAACAAAAATTACTTGTCGAAGATCTTGAGCATGAAATAGCCAGCGGAAAATATCAGCTTTCAGCCTTGTGGGCAGAGCCTCGCACTGACTTTACACTTACAGGTAACTTATTGCAGTTACCTAAAATTGTAGATTTTCAGTCACAGTTCGAGCGCTTTAAAAATGCGCCTCGTTTGATGCAGTTAGCAAGTCAAAAACGTATTGCACAATCACACATTGAATTAGCTCAAATTGAAGCAAAACCACAATGGCAATTTACAACAGGCTTACGTCGTTATGAATCAACGGATGACTATGGGCTCGTGGCCGGTGTTTCTATTCCGTGGGGAGCATCTGGCAGCAATGCCGGAACGGTCGCTAAGTTACGTGCCGAGCAAGATGTATTAACAGCGCAAGCGAAGAGTTTAACTCAACAAGCTAATAGCCAGCTTTATGCTTTGCTTCAAGAAGTTAAGCATTCTGTTCATGTAATTACCACCTCAAAAAATGAAATCATTCCCACGCTAGAAACCGCGCTTACCCAAGCAAAACAAGCATTTAACGTTGGTAAATTGAATTACAACCAGTGGAGTAGCGTGCGTCAGGCGCAATTAAGCGCGCAATCAGAACTACTTAGCGCTTATGAAAGCTTACATTTACAACATATAGAAATTCAGCGTCTTACTGGCGCATCGATAGAACAATGAGATTATTTATGAAAACGACAAACTTTATTTCCTCCATAACCGTTGCCGTATTACTCGGCCTCAGCGCGGGGGTACATTTACCCGCTAGCGCAGTATCAACACCTACTACAGAGCAAGCAGAGCCTGAAAAAGGGCCGCATAATGGTCGTATGCTTCGTGAAGGAAACTTCGCATTGGAGTTAGCGATTTTCGAAACAGGCGTACCACCTGAGTTTAGAGTATGGTTAACAGATAATAAAAACCCAATTAATCCCGACGATGTTGAATTAACGGTTACGTTAACCCGATTAGGTAATGTGATTGATGATATTAAGTTTATTAGCCAAAGTGACTTTTTACGTGGGGATATGGAAATTTACGAACCGCACTCTTTTATTGTCACAGTAAATGCGAGCTACCAAGGAAAAACATATCGTTGGCAATACGATAACCTAGAGGGGCGAACAAAAATCGAACCCGCAGTAGTAGATGCAATGGCGATTGAAACTGCAATTGCAGGGTCTCAAAAGCTTCATCAAACGATCCCTGCTTATGGACAGGTTTGGTTACCGCCGAGTGCGCACCGCACTGTTTTTGCACGTTTTGAAGGTGTTATTACGCACTTAAATGTAAAGCTTGGCGATAAAGTAAATAAAGGCCAAACTTTAATGACGATTGAAAGTAATGAAAGTTTAAACCCCTATGAGATAAAATCGCCTATTGCTGGTTTTGTCGCAAAACAAATGGCTAATTCAGGTGAGCAAACGAATAACCGTGAACTGCTTGTTATCACAGACGCGAGTCAATCTGTCGTTAAATTAGCTGTCTACCCGAGCGATTACAGCAAAGTATCTCAAGGCACTCTAGTGAGCATTAAGGCAGAAGGTAGTCTTGTGAATATTGCTGGTAAGGTATCATTTATAGAGCCAAAAGTTAGAAGTGATCAGGCAAGAATGGTGTGGGTTACGTTGGCACAACAGACTGAGCCTTTGTTGGAAGGGAGTTTTGTTAAAGCCGATATTGAAACTGCTTCTTTTGAAGTTCCTTTAGCGGTAAAGAAAATAGGCTTACAGAGCTTTCGTGATTTTACGGTCGTGTATGCAAAAGTCGCTGATGAATATGAAGTCAGGATGCTTGAGCTGGGTCGTTCAGATGCAACATGGATAGAAGTACTAGGTGGACTGCCTGCCGGTACCGAGTATGTTACTGAAAATAGCTATGTCATCAAAGCCGATATTGAAAAATCTGGCGCGTCACACGATCACTAGGAGAGCGTAATGTTAGAATCGATTTTACGCTTTGCTATAAAGCGCAATATCCTCGTTCTTGTCATGGTATTAGCCATTGCAGGATTAGGCTTATGGAATTTTACTAAACTGCCTATTGATGCAGTACCTGATATAACCAATGTTCAGGTTATGATCAACACCGAAGCGCCAGGCTATACGCCGTTAGAGGTTGAACAACGCGTTACTTTCCCCCTCGAAAACGCACTTGCGGGGTTACCAGGACTTGTAAACACACGCTCAGTGTCTCGTTATGGTTTATCTCAGGTTATTGCTATTTTTGCTGATAATACCGATGTTTACTTTGCTCGTCAGTTGGTTAATGAGCGGTTGTCTAGTGCACGTTCGGAGTTGCCGATAAACCTTTTACCTGAGCTTGGTCCCATTGCTACTGGATTAGGTGAGATTTTTATGTTTACGGTTGATGCTGTGCCTGGTGCTAAAAATCCCGACGGTAGTGATATAACCCCCATTGATTTACGAACAGTACATGACTGGACAATTCGCCCTCAATTAATGCGGGTACCAGGTGTTGTTGAAGTAAACCCTATTGGTGGTTACGAGCGTGAAATTCTCGTTGCGTTTAAACCTGAAAAACTACTGGCTTATAATCTTACCTCAGCAGATGTTGTTGATGCTATTGGTCAAAACAACCAAAACCAAGGCACCGGATTTATTGAAAAAAGCGGTGCGCAATGGTTAATTCGTGTCCCAGGTCAGGTTGCTGGTTTAACTGAAATCACTAATTTACCCATCAAAACCATAGACGGCAGTGCAGTGTTTATTAAAGATGTTGCCACTATAAGTGATGGCAAAGGATTGCGTACTGGTGCTGCTACACAAAATGGCCGCGAAGTGGTGATGAGCACCGTGTTCATGTTAATAGGTGAGAACAGTCGCACAGTTGCACAAGGCGTTGGTGAAAAGTTAAAAGAAATCAATGGCAGTTTACCCGAAGGTATAGTTGCAAAAGCCGTCTATGACCGAACTAAACTGGTAGATAAAACGCTTAATACTGTTCAAACTAACCTGCTCGAAGGGGCCATTTTAGTTATTGTTGTATTATTTATATTACTGGGGAATTTCAGAGCCGCATTTTTAACGGCTTTAGTGATCCCATTTGCAATGTTGATGACAATAACCGGTATGGTACATACGCGAGTCAGTGCAAACTTGATGAGTTTAGGGGCATTAGATTTTGGTCTATTGGTTGATGGTACGATAATTATCGTCGAAAACTGCTTACGTCGTTTAAGTATGAGAGGTGATACCCCTCTTTCTTTAAAAGCACGTTTAGACATTGTTTTTACGGCTACACGAGAGGTTATTCGACCCGCTTTATTCGGTGTATTCATCATCACCGTTGTTTATTTACCTATTTTCGCGCTTGAAGGCGTTGAAGGAAAAATGTTCCATCCAATGGCATTAACGGTTGTGATTGCTTTGCTTTGTTCAATGGCGCTTTCGATCACATTTGTGCCTGCAATGATCGCCCTATTATTTAAAAAGCCAATTAAAGAAAAACCTAATCATATTATGCTGGGGTTAAGTCGTATTTATAAGCCGGTACTCTCATTAGCATTAAAAGGCCGCTGGGCTGTGGTGCTAATAACTTGTTTACTCGTAACATTCTTTGGTTATCAAGCGACACGCTTAGGAAGCGAGTTTGCACCAAATCTTGATGAAGGAGACATTGCCATGCATGCGCTTCGTATTCCTGGTACATCATTAAGCCAAGCGATTGAGCTACAAAAAGTGTTGGAAGAAAAAATTACGCAGATGCCTGAAGTCGAGCGTGTATTTGCAAAAATCGGCACCGCAGATGTAGCAACAGATGCAGTACCCCCTAGCGTAGCCGATAACTTTATTATTCTAAAACCACGAGAGCAATGGCCAAACCCTGATAAGTCAAAAGCACAAATTGTTGAAGAGTTAGCAGCCTTAGTTAAGCCAATTCCAGGTAACCGCTATGAGTTTTTACAACCAATTCAAATGCGCTTTAATGAATTATTAGCAGGTGTACGCGCTGAGCTGGCAATTAAAGTGTTTGGTGATGACTTTGAAACACTTGCTGCGTTAGGTAAGGAGATTGAATCCGCTATTGGAAATGTTGACGGTATTGCCGATTTAATGGTAGAGCAAACAAGCGGGTTGCCAATGCTTGAAATTGTACCCAATACTGAAAAGCTAAGCCAGTTTGGTATCAGCAAAGCACACATTCAGTCACAGTTAGCCACCGCATTAGGAGGGACTATTGCAGGTAAGTATTATCAAGGGGATATCCGCTCTAATATTGTTGTTCGTTTAGAAGAGCAGCAGCGTAATAATGTGCAAGAGATAGGTTACTTACCTATTAATTTACCTAATGGTCGCGCTGTGCCGCTCCAAGAGTTAGCAACAATCAAACTCACTAATGGCGCAAGTCAAATTAATCGCGAAAATGCTAAACGTCGTATTGTAGTGACTACCAATGTACGAGGACGTGACTTAGGAAGCTTTGTTGGAGATATTCAAACAATTATTGAAGATAAAGTCACTATTCCTGCTGGTTATTGGATTGAATACGGAGGAACGTATCAAAAGTTACAATCGGCCTCTGAGCGTTTGAGTGTGGTTGTGCCCGTTACATTGTTAATGATTATAGGCTTGCTTATTTTAGCTTTAAACTCACTTAAAGATGCTGCGATTATTTTTACCGGTGTGCCTTTAGCGCTTACCGGTGGAATTGCAGCACTGCTGTTACGTGATATTCCATTTTCAATATCTGCAGCGGTCGGTTTTATTGCTTTATCCGGCATTGCCATATTAAACGGCTTGGTAATGGTATCGTTTATTCGTGAATTACGCAGCTCAGGAATGGGGCTTAATCAAGCGATAACAGAGGGGGCATTAACACGTCTTCGCCCAGTGATAACTACAGCACTGGTTGCCTCATTAGGATTTATTCCTATGGCACTTAATACAGGGATTGGCTCAGAAGTACAGCGGCCTTTAGCAACCGTGGTAATTGGCGGCATTATTTCGTCGACCTTACTAACATTATTTGTGATCCCCGCACTGTATCGACTTTTACACAATGAAAAGGAGTCTATTTTGACTGAAAGTGAAACGTTGGAGCAACATGATGTCAACTAAAATAATAAACGTTAGCATAATGATTATGGTGCTTGTTTTGGCTTTTCTTAGCTTTGAGACCTTGGCCCATGGAGTTGATGACAGCACTCGCGCTTTTTTAGAGCAAAACCAAGGCGTACAGTTTGTGCCATTTATTTATATTGGTGCAAAGCACATGATCACCGGTTACGACCATATATTGTTTTTAATCGGTGTTATCTTCTTTTTGTATCGCAGTAAAGAGGTTTTGCTGTATGTCACCATGTTCACCATCGGCCACAGCACAACGTTACTATTAGGTGTGCTTGGCGATATTCAGATTAATGCCTATTTAATTGACGCTATTATTGGTTTTTCAGTTATTTATAAGGGCTTTGATAACTTAGGTGGGTTTAAGCGTTGTTTTAATTGGCAGCCAAATACAAAAATGGCGGTGCTTATTTTTGGTTTGTTTCATGGCTTTGGTCTAGCAACCAAGTTACAAGAGTTTCAATTACCCGAAGATGGATTACTGACAAACCTAATCGCCTTTAATATTGGCGTAGAGCTTGGCCAATTTTTAGCGCTCGCAGTTATTTTAATTGCCATTAATGTGTGGCGTAAACGGCCGTCATTTCATCGTTTTTCAACATTTATCAACGGTGCGTTAATGAGTGCCGGCTTAATGCTAGTCGGCCTTCAATTAACCGGCTATATAATTAATTAATTTAGAGAAATATATGCAACATACAGTTAGTTCAAAAACACTTATAAAAGCCAGTATCACCGCTTCATTAGTTGCGATAATCGCCTTTGTGCTATTTATCCTTCCGGCAGAATATAACATTGATCCAACCGGGATCGGTAAACAACTGGGCGTTACTAAAATAGCTCAGGCATCAGCGCAAAAACCACTTAAAACATCAGATTCATTGCAAGTGGGCAGTGATGAGTTTCAAACAATTGAAGTCACTATCCCTGCAAATCGCGGGGTTGAATATAAATTTGAGATGCAACAATATGAAAAAATGACCTACGAATGGATGACCGATGGCGCTTCTTTACATTTTGATTTACACGGAGAGCCAGCAGGAGACACAACCGGTTACTTCGAAAGCTATGCAATTGCCAATTTAAGCGAAATGAAGGGCAGCTTTACCGCCCCATTTGGGGGCTCACATGGCTGGTACTGGAAAAACAACTCAGATAACCCCGTGGCTATACAACTTTTAGTAAAAGGTCAATTTAAAGTGATTGGCTTAAAAAAGTAAACTTAAAATTTAACCGGAGAAAACAATGAATAAATTAATTTCAATCGTCTTAGTTTGTATTACGTTAATGAGTACTGGTGTTTTAGCACATAGTGATCATGCCCATGGCTACATTAATGATCAACAAGCGATTAGTATCGCAGCTAAATCAATAAAAAAATTGACCTTTAAAGACTATGGTTTTGAAGTTGGAAAATTAAATGATTCTTGGCAAGATATTTCTTCAGAAGCGTTTTCAGTCATAAGCAAGAACGGTGACTATTATGTTGTTCAAGCATCAAATAATAACGGTAGTGATCACGTTTATTTCAAAATAGCTAAAAATGGTCAGCTACTAGATGTAAAACCGAAGAACGATTTCTAAGCTTAAAGGTAAATTGGCACTGTGAGCTTTTACAGTGTCAATTTTCAATTTGTATTTTTGACACTAATTAAATTAGAAGGTAAGGCTTAGTAGGTAATAACTAAAATGGGTGTCGCATTTGTTTTTTATAAAATATTTTTGTATTAGCTGGTCTTTAAGCCGCTTTACTAATGAAAGTTGGCTCTTTTTCGAGAAAAGGAAGGCTTTAGTTGTACATAATATTGAAGAGGGCTTTTTATTCTCACCTAAGCGTCAGTACTTTTGTCGTTTTCTCATTATGAAATTTAAGCTTATGATATAAAAATATATAGCTGTAAGTTCAAGTCTAAACTAATACATGCTATAAATTGGTACATTCTGCTAGTTACTTCCCTTAAGCAGAAATAACTCAGATTCGAGGTCATTAATCTTTTTTAAGTGCTGGTGATTTGAAAGCGCTAGGGCATTGTGGGTAGAAGCCATTTGTGCCATTTGCTCTTTTAAGCTGGCTATTTCCGCTCGATATTTTTCTTTTAACCGTTTCTCGTTGGCAAGCTTTTCACGTAACTTAGTAACATCTGAGTTTTGCTGTGCTTGCTTTTTTGTTATAGCTTTTGATTTTAGTAGTTTAATTTTTTCAATGACGTCTGAGTAATAGTAAGCTGAGCCATTACCAAGGTTAGCTTCTTCCTCAACTGCAATGGCACTTAAACCTCGTTTGGCATCAATACGTACTGTATCGCCAGAAAGTATCCTGTCAATTGCGCTTAGAAGCTCTAACCTTGTATTCTCTGACTTACTCAAAGCTGTCTGATCTCAATTTCGGGTTTGTATGGAGTGTAGCTTATCTCAAAGTAGTCCATAACCTTTTCAGCTGCACGTAATTGCGTAATAAAATGGCTTAGCTGCGATTGAGATAGTTTAGTATGCTGCTCCATTTCAGTTATAGTCTCAACAATCCACTGATGTCGTTTTTGCCAAGCTTGTGCTTTAGTTTCGTCTATGACAACGTTCTCGCAGTTAAAACAGTTGGTTGGTGATACGACCTTTTCCATTCTGCATTCATAACCAGCCATGCAGTATGAGTGAAGTGTACCAGCAATAGATATTCTACCAGCAGATACTTGAGCATAAAGAGCATCCCAGGATGAGTATTTAACAGCGGTATCTTCTCTATCTTTAACAACATCTATACCTTTCTTACCATATAGCTTGTCATCTGAGTTATACCACTGATGCAATAGTTGTGTAGTGACTTCTTTATCCACTTCTTGAAGTAAATTATTGAGTTCTGAGTCCACTTTTACATGTTTTATTTTGGCTGCTACGCCTCCTTCTGAGTACCATTGAGACATTGGTAAATATATATGCTTATACTGTTGTTTAATGGCAACGTCAGAGAGTAAATTATAGCGTTTACCAAATACTGCAAAAGTTCGCCTGAGTTGGTGGGTTGTAAAAGCCCAAGGCTTACCTATAACTATCTTTTGCTTGTAAGCGTGTATGTTTAGGTTTGGATTTAGAAGTTTAAACTCTTCATAATCTTGCTCATTTACGATGGCGCCAGCCTCTTCTACTAGCTGCTTATGATGAAGAGCAAAAGGTGGACCTGTCAGCATGTTTGGCTTTCTGCATTTCATTTGTTGAACTAGCCAGATGCTTGAGGCTCTAGCATTTTCGACTCGGTCATCTGAGAGCATGAGTTGAGTTCTCATATTTTGAGTGAGTAGTGATGCGAGCTCGATTGCTTTCCCAGTAATTGGAGATGCCAACCACTCTGCTTTTTCAGGCACCGCAGGTGTCATTTTACTGTGGTAGGATTGTAACGAATAAAACACTTGGTCTTTTAATTTTAATGTTTTAAAGCTATCAGAGTGTAAACTATAGATCTCGCTTCTTCTCATGCCCGAAAAGGCTCCACAAATTATAAAGCAGCAAGTTAGAATATGGGAGTATAACCAATTGAATCTTCGTATATCACTAGGAATTAATTTTTCGATATCAGCGTTGGAAATATAGCTTTTAAGTATATTGGTAGAAGTTTGGGGTTTAGCTTTAGTTATCTCAGCTTTGTAGTGAGGGGAATCAGATGTTAACCAGTTCCATTGACCTGATTTTATTTTGTTATCAACAGCCGCTTTGCCAATTTCATAGTTTTCTTGCTGCTCGGTATGGATATCTAATAATGTATCTCGAATAGGATAGTAAGTATCTATATACTCGATAGCCTTTGAGTATATGAGTTGCATCAAGCGTGATGGTATAGCGTAATACTGCTCACTTTCTAGTTTGGTTGGGCAACCTAATTGACGGCCTAATTCTGTAATTGATGTCGTCAAAGGTAATGATAGTTTTATGGGGGTTTGGTTCTTAACCGCTTCGATCCAGTTTAATGCGAAAATAAGTTTTGAAGTATATGGCCCACTCATTTTAAGTGACTTTAAATATTCGCAAAACCTAGAAAACTGTATGGGATGGTTAAGGACACAAATCGAATCTGCTTTGATGGATTCTATGTATTTATATACTTGGGTTAAATTGATATTTCTCTCTAAAAATGTTGTGGTTTTTATCATTGCCCCTTGCCTTAAGGTGCCGACAGCAAATAAACCAAGGAATGCGAGTAACTTTTGTTCTTGCAACAAGGAAATAGTTGTTAAATGAGTAAAAGAAGCCCGCTTTTTCGAAACAATTTTGACATCTACATAGTGTGTTAAATCCCATGTGTTATCGCCAAAGTAACTTATGGTTTTACCATTTTGGTCAATCATTACTGGGATTTTGTTTAAATTGTCCCAATCCTTATTTTCAAAATACTGTATTGCCTGTTCAACAAAAACAGTATTCTCTTTTATAACTTGTTCTGGTGCAGCAAGTAACGGTTTCATAGCATTTCCTTATAAAACCAAATTAAGCGTATCGGGCCAAAAAGGGTGGCGACCAATTGTATGTAGCTTCCGCTCAGCTTGCCTGCGCACTTTTAAGTCGATACTAAAAAGCACTTGCTTTATTTTTCTTAGTACTCGATCAAAATTGTTTTTAAAGTGTGACATGTTGAGGTGATCTTCTTTGGCATCCTCTAACGCTTCATAAAAACTCAATAAACACCAAATATCATCAACTTCTTCAACCAGCACTTGATTTGGGCAGGAAAAGCAATTTAATAAGTCTGCACAGGCAAGATGGGTCATGTCAACGCTATCGATAGAGGCCTTTCGTCGAAAACGGTCACCATGGTTATCAAAGGGGTCTTTGCAACCTGTACCTAAAGGTGTTTTTTGACCATTCCCTGATTTAGCATAGCGGTTTACGAATTCATCATAGGGTAGTATTTCTAGATTCATTTGCTCAAGAGTTTGTTCTCGTGCTCTACTAATATCGCCACATTTAATTGCATTTTCTAAGGTGTTAGCTGTGGCTTGAAGTTGGGCGTTATTTTCTGACTCGTTACCTCTGCTATAGTGCTTTCGAACTACATCAGGTGTGTTATTGAGCAACATGGATGTTTCGAGTGAGTTTCCTGTGAGTGCTAAGTAATTAGATGCACCTGTAGCTCTAAAGCGTTTAGCTTCAGGCCTAAGTTGTTGACCATTGTCATCAGTCAAATCGAATATATTAATTAGCCAATTCATATTGGAACGAATATGCGTTGGGCACAAGGGCTTATTTATCCCGTTTAGACATTGATGAAGTAGTCTATTGGCATCTGGAAACAGCACGTGCGTAAGGGTGATAAGGTCATTAATAAAATTTAGCGCATGCTTTGGAATGTCTGTGCTAAGATTATCGCCGAGCTCGATGGTAACAAATTTATTAGCTCTCTTCTTTAACGCTGTTTGCACAAACCACTTACCTTGCTGTCCCTTTTTTTGTGAAGCTTTGGGGATATCCATATCTCTTATCGTACTAGCGTTTGCCCATGTGTAATAGGCAAGTAAGAAATATGCAGCACAGTAACACTTGGTAATAGCACCACTTACAGGCACTTCGATTTTATTAAAAGAAAAGCTCGCGTATTGGTCGCTTCTCCTTGCTTGAATGTATTCTTTAGGTGAGGTTTGAATTTGCTTGGAAAGCTGAAAATATAGTTCTTTTAGTATTTTAATTAACTTTTTCAATTCAGATTCTGAGTATGCTTGAGTTGGATTTATTTGGCTGCGAAATAGTTTGAATTTAGAAAACCACTCATCAACAGGGTGATCTAGCATCTTCATTATTGTTCTTATACTACTTAATTCACCTTTTGCTGTGTTTGAACTTTTGCTGCCAATTCTAACGCTGTGAACTAGAGCTGTTTCAAATGCATTGATACCCTCTTTTGAATCTGGATTTACTGGAATACTGTCACAAATATTCACATACCGTGTAAATGTTCTAAAAAGGGTATTCATTGTTGTGTCAGTATATTCTGTATTAGCTTTGAATGCTTGATACCACTTAATAATTTGGTTGTCTCGGTTAAGCAAAGTACCCCGATGCATTTCAAAAAGTTTAGGCACGCCTTTGTATCTAAATCTTTGAAAGTCTGGGTATACAAATTGATCACCATAAATATTTAACTTAAGTTTAAGGTCAATATTTAAATTTGATTTGTTAATCACGAGAGATCCTCATTAATGACTGACTCCATAACTTGATCTAAAAAGCAAACTGCACGTATCGATGCCTTGCTTCGGTTTATAAAGTTCAGGTATCGCCAAGTTGTTTTCTCATCTTTATGTCCCATCCACCCCATGATTAATGACATAGCATCGAATGGTGACAACCCAACTTTTTCGTCTAAAAGGGACGCAAGGCGAAATGTACCGTAAGTTGCACGTAAATCGTGAGTTCTATGCTGAAAGTGGGTATTTAGCTCATTGCGTATGTAATTACGAGTTAAGCTAAAGTGACGCTGTATTGCATTGGTAGTATATGGTTTACCTCGATTGGTAATTAATAATTCCGTAATCGGTTTATCGGTTTTAGACTCTCTTTTCTGGCGACGCTCACTAATCAAGTAGCGATGCATCTTGTTCATTAACAGTGTTGGAATTTCGATAGTTCTGACTGAGCCAAATTTGGTGAGTACACCGTTATGAGGTCCTATACTAACTTGAATATGGTATTTATTCGGGTCACATCTATTCACTAGATTAGCAGGAAAGGTGCAGGCTTCTTCTATACGAAGGCCGCACATGAGTTGTAATAGTTGATGTATTTGGAACTCAATTGACTGTTCTTTGAGTGCTCGCGAATATAATTTTACCTCATCTTCTGTAAGGGGATTCAAGCTTTGCTCTGGTGTACGCCTTGGGACCCTGATCCTTAAGTCTGAGCTTCTAACAACATAATTACGATTGATATGCGCAAGCATCCCAGTCGTTTTGATGCTAACAAACTCTACTTCAAATGGTTTATTTTCCTTAGAGAAGTTAATTAACCTCTCGTAATATGCCCACTCGTAGAATTTAATTATATGGTTCATATATACAGCTGCTGTTGAACTATTTAGCTCACCGGCTTTCACTGAGGCCAAAAGATCTTGGTTTCGGAAAATATATGTGGGCTTATTTGATTTGATAGTTGGAAAGTCTTTCCAAGAGAGTTCATGGCTTTTTAAAAAGCGCCAATATCGACTTATGGCACGAACGTTTGAATTGATGTTTTTTGCGCGCTTAACGTTAATGAGGTGATTCATCCAAAGGTTTATTGGCATGACGTATTCACCATCTTCATAAAAAGTTGGAAAGCCTTTTAGCTGAATGCTTGATTTTGTTTTGCAAAAGGGAGTTTGGATCTCAGTTTTAAAATCATCTGATTGAACTATTGTGAGCATGAAAAAGCCGACCAAAAATTGTACGTTACTTGGTCAGCTTAGTTCGTTTTCCAGAGTTAGCAAATGTAAAGTTTCACTTTTCCAGAGAAAAATTTACATAGTAACAAACTCTTCTGAGCCAGTCGGGTGTATAGCAACCACAGCATCAAAGTCAGCTTTAGTAGCGCCCATTTTCATGGCGACAGCAAAACCTTGAATCATTTCGTCTACAGCAAAACCTATACCATGCAAGCCGACCACTTTTTCATCTGGACCTGCGCACACTAGCTTCATTTTACAAGGCTGGCGATGTTGCGTAACCGCGGTATACATAGCGGCAAAAGCTGATTGGTATACTTTTACGTTTTCTGCACCGTATTGCGATATAGCTTCTTGCTCTGTTAAGCCAATAGTACCAATGGGTGGATGACTAAATACTACTGTAGGAACTAAGCTGTAATCCATTTTTAAATCATCTGGCAGTTCTTTATTAAATAAGCGCTCAGATAAAGTACGCCCAGCTTTAACTGCTACTGGGGTAAGCTCAATGCCGTTTTCGATAATGTCGCCCACAGCGTATACGTTTTTAGCTGTGGTATTTTGGTACTCGTCTACTTTAACAAAACCTTTGCTGTTAACTTCTACGCCTGCTGCAGCAATATTAATTGCATTTGTGGTTGGCTCGCGGCCAATAGCCCAAATTACTTGGTCTACGTTATGGCTTTTACCATTATCTAAATGCAAGGTTACTGAGCCGTCGTCTTCTTTAACCAACTTATGTGGTACAGATTCGGTATGCAGCGTAGGGCCTTCTTTTGCCATTACTTCAACTAGCGTATCGATTATATATGGGTCAAAGTTACGCAGTGGTGCGTGTTTACGCACAAATAAATGCGTGTCAGTGCCCAAGCTATGTAGTACGCCTGCAAGCTCTACAGCAATGTAACCTGCGCCAATAACAGCAACGCGTTTAGGTTGCTCTTTAAGCTCAAAAAAGCCATTAGAGTCAATGCCGTGCTCAGCACCTTCAATGTTTGGAATGCTTGGACGACCGCCAACAGCAATTAAAATATGATCAGCAGTATAATGCTCACCATCTACTTCAACTGTTTTATTATCTACAAATTTAGCAAAACCTTTAATTACGGTAACGCCGTTGTTTGCAAGGCCATTATCGTAACCTTTATGGATTCGGCCAATGTAGGCTTCGCGGCTTTCTACTAATTTGCCCCAATCAAAACCTTTTACTTCAACATTAAAGCCGTAATCAGGCGCATATAAATTAATTGCTTCAGCAACTTGAGCACCATGCCACATTACTTTTTTAGGCACACACCCTACGTTTACACATGTGCCACCCATATGTTTTGCTTCAATAAGTGCTACTTTAGCGCCACGCATTGCCGCACGGTTTGCCGACGCAATACCGCCGCTACCACCGCCAATTGCAATATAATCAAAATGCTGAGCCATGTTTAATCCTCAAAGTTTATTTAACTGTATTGTGCCGATGATAGCATATGCTCAAGGCAAATCACTTAATCAGCATAGGTAAAATTACCATACACCCTGTATAAACGAAAAAGATCTTATTGCGATCAGCATAAGCTTAAATGCTCTTGTATTTAGTCACTTTGCCCCAACTTTAATGCTTATAATGCACAAATTTGAGATAAATATGACCAATGCAAACACTAACCCATTAATTGGGCTTGAAGGCTTACCGCCATTTTCAAAAATAAAGCCAGAGCACGTAGTGCCAGCACTAAAGCACGGGATTGAGCAGTGCCGCCAAGCCATTGAAGATGTGCTTGCTAAAAAATCATACACTTGGAACGATTTAGTACTGCCACTAGAAGAAGCCGATGATAAATTATCACGGATGTTTTCGCCGGTATCGCATTTAAACTCAGTAATGAATAACGACGAACTACGTGAGCAATACGAGCAATGTTTACCACTTATTTCTGAGTACTCAACTTTTGTAGGGCAGCATCAAGGTTTGTTTGCAGCTTACAACGCGTTATATAACAGTGATGAATTTAAAACCCTCACTACCGCTCAGCAAAAGTCGATTACTAATGCATTACGCGATTTTAAATTATCGGGTATTGCACTAGAGCCCGCGCAGCAAAAACGTTATGGCGAAATTAGCGCGCGTTTATCAGAGCTGGCCTCTAAATTTGGCAACAATGTTATGGATGCCACATTGGCTTGGCATAAACACATTACCGATGAAAGTGAACTGGCTGGTTTACCAGAGTCGGCGTTGGCTTTAGCTGCCGATACCGCAAAAAGTAAAGAATTAGACGGCTGGGTATTTACGCTCGATTTTCCATCGTACTTACCTATTATGACCTACGCCGATAATCGCGAATTACGCGAAGAAACATACACAGCGTTTTCTACACGTGCGTCTGATCAAGGCCCTAATGCGGGTGAATTTGATAACTCAGCAATTATGAGCGAAGAGCTAGCGCTACGTCATGAACTAGCACAGTTGCTTGGCTTTAATAGCTACGCTGAAAAGTCACTTGCCACTAAAATGGCTGAGACGCCTGCACAAGTATTCTCATTTTTAGAAGACCTAGCGGCTAAATCAAAACCACAAGCAGAGCAAGAACTTGCAGAGCTACAAGCCTACGCAGAGCAAAAACACGGTATTACCGAACTAGCAGCGTGGGATTTTGGTTATTACGGTGAAAAGCTTAAGCAAGACAAATACGCCATTTCAGACGAAGTACTCCGCCCGTATTTTCCAGCTAATAAAGTATTAAGTGGTTTGTTTGAAACAGTTAACCGTTTATTTGGCATTAGTGTAAAAGAAGTCAGTGATTTTGACAGCTACCACAAAGATGTACGCTTTTTTGAAATATACGACAGCAGTAATACGCTACGTGGCCGTTTTTATCTCGACTTATATGCTCGCGATCATAAACGTGGTGGCGCATGGATGGACGACTGTATGGGGCGTAAAGTACGCGCTAGCGGCGAATTGCAAACACCAGTGGCGTATTTAGTTTGTAACTTTAACAAGGCAATAGGCGATAAACCGGCCTTGTTTACTCATAACGAAGTAACTACATTATTCCATGAGTTTGGCCATGGTATTCATCATATGCTAACTCAGGTAGATGCAGCGCCTGTTGCAGGCATTAACGGCGTTGCATGGGATGCGGTAGAGCTACCAAGTCAGTTTTTAGAAAACTGGTGCTACGAAGAGCAAGCACTTAGCTTTATTTCAGGGCATTACGAAACCGGCGAGCCACTACCAAAAGAGCTACTAGATAAGTTACTAGCGGCTAAAAACTATAACTCGGGCATGCAAATGCTGCGTCAGTTAGAATTTTCGTTATTCGACTTTAAAATACATAACGACTACGTAGCCGGTGAGCCATGTAATATTCAAGCTGTGCTTAACGAGGTTCGTAGCCGTACCTCGGTGATTAAAGCGCCAGAATTTAACCGCTTTCAGCATGGCTTTAGCCATATTTTTGCCGGTGGTTATAGCGCAGGTTATTACTCGTATAAATGGGCAGAAGTACTCTCTGCCGATGCTTATTCTAAATTTGAAGAAGAGGGCATTTTTAACCCAGAAACAGGGCGAGCATTTATGCAGCACATCCTAGAAAAAGGCGGCAGCGAAGAGCCAATGGAATTATTTAAAAACTTCCGTGGCCGCGAGCCAAATGTTGACGCACTTCTTCGCCACAGCGGTATTGCTGCCTAAAGTATAAAGTTAACTCTATATACTTTGAGCTACACACAAGCACATGGCGCTCAGTTTTCATTGCAAAACTGAGCGCTTTTTTACAGCATTTGAACTTTAATTACTCTCAAATTCAAGACTATTGTTTTCCTTTCATTGCTAATTTAATGCTTTAAACTAAGGCGCTTGATATACTGAAAAAGTATTTTATCGTCGGAGTGTAGAGTGGTTATTAAGTGTGCCTTTAAAGAATGCCGTCCTTATTTAAATGAGTTAGAAACACGTTTTGGCTTAGCCCATTGGGCAGATCAAAGCAGTGGCTTTAGCCTGCATTACGATGATACAGGCCTGAGCTTATATAAAACCGATGAGCCTAAACTAGGCGCAATAAGCGTTGACTTTGTTACGGGCGCTGCAGCGCACAGACGAAAGTTTGGCGGCGGTAAAGGCCAAGCAATTGCCAAAGCAGTAGGCTTAAATAAAGGGGCTACTCCGGTAGTTCTCGACGCTACAGCAGGGCTAGGACGTGATGGTTTTGTATTAGCGTCGCTTGGTTGTAAAGTTATATTGCACGAACGCCACCCCGTAGTTGCAGCACTTTTATACGATGGTCTGCAGCGCGCATACAACGACATTGAAATTGGTCCGTGGATGCAGCAAAACATGAGCCTCATATTTGGCTCAAGCCATACCTTACTTGCTCAATGCGAAAGCATGCCAGATGTAGTTTACTTAGATCCTATGTTTCCGCATCGCGAAAAATCAGCTTTAGTTAAAAAAGAAATGCGCGTATTTCAAGACTTAGTAGGCGCCGACACCGACGCCGACGATTTACTCGAATTTGCCTACCCACTTGCCAGTAAGCGCGTGGTAGTAAAGCGCCCCGACTATGCCCCGTTTTTAAACGATAAAACTCCTAGCATGCAAATTAAAACGAAAAAAAACCGCTTCGACGTATATGTAAAAGCTGCGATGAATAAATAAATATTATTCTAATGCATTATCAAATTTCTACTTTTTGTCGCTGAAATCATACTGCGACATAACGTGGGTATATCCAGGGATTAGCTACATTAGGTACTAGGTCGAAATTAGCCACGGTCAGTGTTTAAGTTGTGCGTAGGCAGGGCTTTATGCCGCGCTTATTAAAGAGCTGGCTTTTACTAACCGCTGCAATTTACTCTTTAGTACTTCTCTGCCAGTTGTATATATTTACGCTCTACCAGCTTAGATACGGGTACTAATTCAAAACCTTGTTTGCTGAGCTGTGGTAAAACGTGGCGTAAAAATGCGATTGTTTCAGGGTAGGGGTGGGCAATTGCAATGGCAAACTTATGCTCAGTAGCGTGTTGTTTTAGCTCATCTAGGCGCAGTTGTAACTGTTCTGGTGTGGTTATGTTATCTAAAAAAATATGACGGCCAATATTTTCAACGCCTAAAAAGTTAGCGGCATTTTGTGCCTGGCTTAATTCAGTGGTGCGGCTATCTAAAAAGTATAAATGTCGCTTTTTAAGCACTTCCATTATCCACCTCATAGCTTGACCTTGCTGGGTGAGCGCCGATCCCATGTGATTATTAACCCCTTTAACTTGCGGTAAACTGGCCAAAGCAGTGCCAAGTATTTGCTGTATCTGCTCTTTATTCATATTTAACGTAAGTGCGCCAGGGCCAAGCTCCTTGCCGTTAAGTGCTTGCATGGGAATATGCAGTAATAACTCTTTATTTGTTTTACTGGCTAAAGTGGCAAAAGCTTGTGCATAAGGCGTGTGAGGCAAAATTGAATACGACACTTGGCCAGGCAAAGTTAACAGTTCTAAATCTCTCTGGTGATAGCCTATGTCGTCTATTACTATCGCTATTTGCTTGGCTTTAGCATTGAGTGACGCAAAACCAAGCATCAATATCAGCCCTATAATTACTTTCATCTTTATCGCTTTTTAAATTTATAGTTTTTATTATTTTTAGAGCTTATTAATTCAACATCAGTAAGGCTAAAATTATTGCAGGTTAAGTAATTGTTTAGCTTTAGCTAATTGTAAATCAGTTACCTTGCTGGCTAGTTGTGTTTGTTTGCTTTTAGCTTGCTGGTTTTTGATTATAACGGCTTTATCACTTTGTGAAAGGGTTGTTTGATTAATCGCCACGTCGGGCGTAATACCAACACCCTCGATTGATTTCCCCAAAGGAGTGAAGTACTTAGCTGTAGTGAGCTTTAATGCAGTGCTGCCATCACCAAGTGGAATAAGCGATTGCACTGAGCCTTTACCAAAAGATTGGCTGCCAACAACCTTGGCGCGGTTATTATCTTTTAATGCGGCAGCTAAAATTTCGGCTGCTGATGCCGAGTTTTCGTTAATTAGCACGACAATAGGGGCGCCTTTTAAAATGTCTCCGTGTTTGGCATAAAAAGCTTTATTTGCCTCGTTATAGCGCCCTTTGGTTGTAACAATAGTACCGTTTTGTAAAAACAGATCCGATACCGCAACAGCGCTTCTAAGTGTACCGCCGGGGTTATCACGTAAATCAATAACTAGGCCTTTAAGTGGGTGCCCAAAGTGATTTTGCATGGCTGCTATTTGCAAAGCCACTTCATGTAAAGTGTGGTTAGAAAAACTATTGATAGCTAAATAACCGCTGCCTAAATCTAAGCGCTGACTAGTAACGCTTTCAAGTTTTATTTTACGGCGACTCACATTAAAATTAAGTGGTTGCGGTTGGTTATCACGCTTTATGGTTAAGCTAATATTGCTAAGTTTGCTTGCTGTTATTAGCTGAGCAACATGCTCTACGGAGCTGTGTTGTGTTGTTTGATTATTAACGCTAATGATAATGTCACCGGCCATAACCCCAGCACTTTTAGCAGGTGAGTTATTCACTACATTTACAATGGTTACACTGTTATTTATTTGTTTAACCTCAATACCTAAACCGGTATAGCGGCCATTAGTGTTATCAAATAAAGTATTTAATTCGTGTTCATCAAGGTATTTAGAATAGGGATCGAGCTGGGCATATAAATGCGCAAATTGTTGGTTGTTATAGCTAGTATGTGTGGTGTTTTGGAGTGCAAGATCTTCAACGTAGTAGGTATGAATATTAAATAGGATTTCGGTTATTTGTTGGTTTTTTAATTCTTTAATCGAACTAGAAAACACATTAGCTGAAAAGCTAATAAAAACAAATAGGGCAAGTAAATACAGGCTTAAGCTAAGCGTAAAGCCTGTATTTTTAAACCATTTTGCTACGGTGCTTTTTTTGTCCATCGGCTGCTCCAATGCGGCGCAGCGGTTAATTTATACCAATGGTATGTTTTAAATAAGATTGGTATTTGCTAAATGCGTTTGCACCATTTTTCAGGATTTACTGCACGCCCTTTATGGCGCATTTCAAAGTATAGACCAGAACTTGCTTGCCCGCCGCTTTGGCCAACTAGCGCTACAGTTTCGCCTTCTCTTACCATGTCGCCAACATCTTTCAATAAGGTTTGTGCATGGCCGTAAAGGCTCATAAAGCCCTCACCATGGTCAACTACAATTACCCAGCCGTAGCCTTTTAACCAATCGGCAAATACCACTTGGCCGTTATGAACACTGTTAATATTGCTGCCTTCTTTTGCGCCAATTAATACGCCTTTCCAGTCAATACCACCGTGTTTTCGTTGTCCAAAAGTGTGCTCTAACTTACCTCGGCTTGGCCAGTTAAGTTTGCCTTTGCTATTATTGAGGCCGAGTAATTCAACTTTTTTATTTTTTTCTTTCTCTAGCTCTTCAATAGTTGTGATCAGTGTTTGTTGGTTTTCTTTTAAATAGTTAATTGAGCTTTTAGTGCTGTTTAGCTGTGCCTGTAAATTTTTTAAATTGGCTTGGCGTTCACTTTGAGCACTAACTAATGCGGTTTGGCGTCTTTTTTGTTCGTCATGCAGGTTGACTAGTTTTTGCTTTGTTTTAGCCAGTTCAGCCTGGTTTTGCGCTATTTGTAACTGCAGCGATTTTAGCTCTTCGAGTTGTTCAATACGGGCTTTATTTAAATAATTATAATAGCTTAGAGTGCGCTCAAACTTAGCTGTATCTTCTTGGTTGAGCAGCATTTTTGCATAATCATCGTCGCCACCGGCCATATAAGCACTTTTAAGTTGCGCAGCTAATGCGTGTTGAAACTGTGCATGTTGTTGTTCGAGTTGATCGGCTTTTTGCTGTTGCAGTTGTTGCTGTTGTTCGGTTTTTTTAACCGACTGCTCAGCCATATTTAGGGCTTTGGCGTTTTTAGCTATTTCGAGTTCGTGCTGTTGTAGGTTTTTTTGTAGCGTGGCAACTTTTTTGCGTTGCGCGTTGTATTCAGATTGGCTTTGCTTAAGTGCCGTTTGTACTTCGCTGAGATCTTTTTTGGTACGATCTTCATTAGCGACTGCAGTTGCAGTCGCTAAAAAAGTCAGTATTAAAATTAGCTTAGTAACGCTATTAATACATTTTTGCATAGATTATTTCAACGTCATGATAGGTTTGCCTGTCATTTCAGTTGGTTGCTCCATGCCCATTAAGTGCAGCATAGTAGGCGCTACATCACTAAGCGCCTTACCCTCAGATGGTGTTGCGTCGCGGCCCACGTAAATAAATGGCACCGGCTCGCTAGTATGTGCAGTATGGGCTTGGCCTGTTTTAAGGTTGGCCATTTGCTCAGCATTACCATGGTCGGCAGTAATAAGCGCTTCACCGCCATATTCGTTAAGTGCAGCTACTACGCGGCCAATACAGTGATCAACTGCTTCGCAGGCTTTAACTGCCGCTGCAAATACACCAGAGTGACCCACCATATCGCCGTTAGGGTAGTTACAAATAATAGCGTCGTATTTACCACTTTTAATTGCCGCAACGAGTTTGTCGGTAAGCATTTCTGAATTCATTTCGGGCTGCAAATCGTACGTTGCAACTTGTGGTGAAGGAATAAGTTCGCGGGTTTCACCGTTAAATTCGTCTTCGCGGCCACCACTAAAGAAAAACGTTACGTGGGCGTATTTTTCGGTTTCAGAAATACGTAGTTGAGTTTTACCGTGTTTTTCAAACCATTCGCCAAGTACGTTTACCAGTGGCGTGGGGCCAAATGCAACCGGGGCGTCTATATCTGCAGCGTATTCGGTCATCATTACAAAGGCGCTAAGGGCAGGTGATTTTTGTTTGGCAAAACCGTCAAAGTTAGGCTCAACAAATGCACGTGTAATTTCACGGGCGCGATCGGCTCTAAAGTTAGCAAATATAACCGTGTCGCCATCGTTAATTTGTACAGGCTCTGCGCCTGCAGGAGTAATGGTGCTTGCGGCTACAAACTCATCGTTTTCGTCGCGCTCATAAGCAGCTTCAAGTGCGCTTACGCCAGTCGGGTAGCTAAAGTCGCCTTGTGCTAACGTAAGTAAGTTATAGGCTTTTTCTACGCGGTTCCAGCGGTTGTCTCTGTCCATTGCGTAATAACGGCCAATTAGCGATGCTAAGCGGCCACATTGTAGCTTTGCAAATACTGCTTCAATGCGTTCAATAGAAGCTTTAGCACTGCGTGGAGGTGTGTCGCGGCCATCTAAAAAGCCATGAAAGTACACCTCTTTTGCACCGCGTTTTGCAGCAAGTTCAATACTTGCCACAATATGATCTTCGTGGCTGTGTACGCCGCCTGGGCTTAATAGCCCCATAATGTGCACGGCTTTATCGGCACTTACGGCTTTATCTATGTTATCGACTAGTGCAGGGGTAGAGTCAAACTCGCCATCGTTTATCGCTTTTGTTATACGGGTAAAGTCTTGATAAACAACGCGTCCTGCGCCTAAATTAACGTGGCCAACTTCAGAGTTGCCCATTTGACCATCAGGAAGGCCTACATCAAAACCCGAAGCTGAAATTAATGTGCGCGGGCGGGTGGCCCATAATTCATCTAATACAGGGGTGTTTGCAGCCAGAATCGCATTACTTTGCTCATCTTCGCGGTATCCCCAGCCATCTAAAATCATTAATACCAGTGGTTTTTTATGCTCTGACATAGTCACTCCTCAAGGTTAACGTTGCGATAAAACACGCTAACATTACCGCTAACATGCTGATGCTAAGCATACCGTGTTTTATAGCTAGGATCAGCAATCAAAATAAGATATTAAAACTTTTTAATATCTGGCTAAAAATTAACAACAAGCTATTACTTTGTTCTTACTAAAAGCGCCTCGTAAAAGCGTATTATGCTTTGCCTTAACTCGCATTTTTAGCTGATTTGGGTATACTTGCGCAGCTAATACCAATTTTATTAAAAACATGCACATTCTAGCTGATTAAATAGCTCACTAACTGCGTTAAAAATAATTTATATAGAACAACTATATACCATCATATTTTTACTTGTTATTGAATCATTTATTGACGCTACAATAGCCCATTAATTTAATGCAATTGGTATAATACCAACTTTATTAAAGCGCTGTGTATGCGAGTAAGGTAAATTAGGTATATATTGTGTTTAAAATTTCACAAAAGTTAGCGCTTCTGTTTAATTTTATGTTGTTTGTGAGTAGCTTACCTCTTGTTATACTTGCTTATAGGGTTAATGCAATTGGTATTGAACGAAAAAAATAGCTAAAACATCACGTTTTAGGATGTAATTTTATAGTGGATGTCGAATGGATCAATATATTGAATTTATCACCAATCACCCAATTTTAAGTGCAGCTTGGGTGGGTATTGTGTTTCTTATTGTTAGTGGTTGGATAAAAAGTAAACTCTCAGCAGTGCGCCAAATAAACCCTCAGCAGTTAACGCTGCTTATCAACCGTGAAGACGGTCAAGTTATTGATATGCGTGCGCAAAAAGAGTTTAACACCGGACATATTGCCGGTGCTCAGCATTTAAGCCCTGAAAATGCGAAAAAATCTGACTTTTCAAGCCTTGAAAAGTATAAGAGTAAACCCATTATATTGGTATGTACTACAGGCATGACCGCTTCAGGAACTGCAACCGCTATGCATAAAGCGGGTTTTGAGCAGGTAAGTGTGTTATCTGGTGGTATGGGCGCGTGGCAATCTGCGAGCTTACCAACTACAACCGGTCGCTAATAAATATTAGCAGTCCGATAGAGGATATATTATGAGTAATGTTGTTTTATACACCAAAGCGTATTGCCCTTTTTGTCAACGTGCTCGTGCACTTTTAGACAGTAAAGGTGTGCAATACACAAACTTTGATATTGGTGTACAGCCTGAGCTGCGCGATGAAATGATCGCCAAAGCAGGCGGCGCAAGCACGGTACCGCAAATCTTTATTAATGATGAGCATATAGGTGGCTGCGACGACATGATGGCAATAGAAGCACAAGGTCAACTTGATAAAAAGCTAAATGCCACACTAAACGCTTAAATTTAACTAATTATAATAACGAACAGGTTAAGGATTACAATGAACGAAGAAACGCAAAACGCAGCAGCACAACAAGAAACTGGCGCACAATTTACTATTCAACGTATTTACACAAAAGACGTGTCGTTTGAAACGCCAAATTCTCCAGCTATTTTTCAAAAAGAATGGACACCAGAAGTTAAGTTAGACCTAGACACTCGCTCTAATAAGTTAGACGAAGGTGTATTTGAAGTGGTTTTAGCACTAACAGTGACTGCATCTATTGGCGAAGAAACGGCCTTTTTATGTGAAATTCAACAAGCAGGTATTTTTACTATTGCTGACGTTGAAGAAACACAACTTGCTCATATGCTTGGTGCATTTTGCCCTAACGTATTGTTTCCATATGCGCGTGAAGCAGTTTCTAACCTTGTTAACCGTGGTACTTTTCCACAGCTTAACCTTGCGCCAGTTAACTTTGACGCATTATTTGCACAATACATGCAACAACGCACAGCGCAAGCTGAGCAGGCATCAGTAGACGCTTAAATTATGAGTACAGCAACTTCAGCTGTTACTGTATTAGGGGCGGGGTCTTATGGCACCGCCCTTGCTATTTGTTTAGCCCGAAATGGTCACCAAGTGACACTTTGGGGGCGCAATAGCGACGACGTTGCCACGCTTGCAGCTGAGCGAAAAAATCAACGTTACTTACCTGATATTCCTTTTCCCGACACTTTAACTCTTGAAGCCGACTTACAACGTGCTGCTGCAAGTAATGAAATAGTGTTAGTGGTTGTGCCTAGTCATGCATTTGGCGACACCTTAAAGCAAATTAAACCAGCTTTACAGCAAGGCGCAAAAGTTGCGTGGGCAACTAAAGGGTTAGAGCCAAATACCGGACGCTTATTACAAGAAGTTGCAGTACAAGAGCTTGGTGATGCAATTCCATTAGCGGTGCTTTCGGGGCCAACATTTGCTAAAGAAATGGCAATGGGATCACCTACTGCTATTTCGGTTTCATCCACCTCTACAGAGTTTGCACAACAGTTAGCTGATTTACTGCATTGCGGTCGCTCATTTAGAGTGTACAACAATGATGATTTTATTGGCATACAGCTAGGTGGTGCGGTTAAAAACGTTATTGCTATTGGTGCAGGCATTTCCGACGGTGTGGGTTTTGGCGCTAATGCACGCACGGCACTAATTACTCGCGGCCTTGCAGAACTAACACGCTTAGGCTGTGCTTTGGGTGCAAAACCCGAAACCTTTATGGGGATGGCAGGCCTTGGCGATTTAATTTTAACCTGCACAGATAACCAGTCACGTAATCGTCGTTTTGGTTTAGCGTTAGGTAAAGGCGAAAGCGTAGAGGCTGCAATAGAGTCTATAGGCCAAGTGGTCGAAGGCTTTAGAAACACTAAAGAAGTGTATTTATTAGCGCAGCGCAGCGGTGTAGAAATGCCAATCACCGAGCAAATTTATAAAGTACTGTACGAAAATAAAGACATGAAAGAAGCGGCTATGGCCTTATTAGGCCGAGAGCAGCGCTCAGAATAAAAGGGCAGCTTTCATAAAGCTAAATTTTAGGTGTCAGATTTTAGGTATCAGGTTTTAGGTAGACATTAGCCTAGCTCGGTGTTTTTTTAAACCGTAGGCGGGCTTAATGTCGCGCAGGTTAATCTTTAAACCCTGCGCGAGGTAAACTTCCACCTACAAGTTAGGCGCTTGGTTTATATCATTTACCTAAAACCTTGCGCCTAAAACTCTTTACTTCTTACTTTGCGCCCGGAAACCCAAGCTGGCGCCAGGATTCATACACAAACACCGAAACCGCGTTAGATAAGTTCATACTGCGGCTATTGGCTTGCATTGGAATACGTACCCGTTGCTCGTTTGGAAGCGATTGAATTAGCTCATCCGGAAGGCCGCGCGTTTCAGGGCCAAATACTAAACAGTCGCCAGCCTCGTATTGTGCCTGATGATGAAATTGGCTGCCTTTAGTGGTGCAAGCGTATATTTTTTTAGGTTTGCATGCCTCTAAGTAAGCATCAAACGAAGCATGGCGCTGTACATGGCTAAATTCATGATAATCAAGGCCGGCACGTTTTATTCGTTTGTCATCCCATGCAAAGCCAAGTGGCTCAATTAAATGTAGTGAATAGCCCGTATTTGCACATAAGCGAATAATATTACCCGTATTCGGTGGGATTTCAGGTTGGTATAAAACAATATCCAGCATAACGAGCCTTATAAAATATTCAGTAATTTAACGATTTGCAGTATACACAGAAAGCGTGTAAAAAACTGATATACTCACTTTATTCAATACACTTATTAACGGATAAATACGTGCATAATCGCAGTTACGAATTTTGGGTAAAAACCTCTAGTTTAGTCACTATGGTCATGGTGAGCTTAATGATTGCAGCTAAAACCTGGGCATGGCTTGCCTCGGGTTCAGCGTCAATGCTGGGCTCATTAACCGATTCACTCATGGATATTACCGCCACAGCTATGAGTTTTTTAGTATTAGGTTATGCGCTGCGCCCCGCCGATGACGACCACCGTTTTGGTCACGGCAAAGCCGAAGCGCTCGCTGGGCTAGGGCAGGCCGCATTTATTGCAGGTTCTGGCTGTTTATTAGCGTTTCATAGTATAGAGCGCTTGTTTAATCCTTTAGAGCTCACTCATTCATTGTTAGGTGTATGGGTAAGTATTTTTGCCATTGCCTGTACGTTAGTGATTGTATTTGTACAAAATAAAGTAGTTAAACATACCGAATCTATTGCAATAAAGGCCGACTCAGTACATTACAAAGGAGATTTGATTTTAAATGCTGCGGTGCTACTGGCTATTTTACTCTCGTATTATGGTGTGTTGTACGCCGACCCTATTTTTGCAGTTGGCGTTGCCGGTTATCTACTTTATAACAGCTGGGATATAGCCCGAGATAGCGCAGAACACTTAATGGACAAAGAACTGCCAGATGAAGAAAAACAACGCATTTTAGATGTTTCGAAAAGCCATACTGACGTACGCGGTGTACACGGCGTTCGTACCCGCCAAGGTGGGAAAGTTAAGTTTATTCAACTGCATTTAGAGCTTGACGATCACCTAAGTTTAATCCGCGCGCACAACGTAGCCGATGAAGTAGAGGCAATGATCACTAAAGAATTTGAGTCAGAAGTTGATATTCTAATTCATCTAGATCCTTTGTCTTCTGTGGAATTGAGTGACACTGAGGGAGTAGCGGTAACTGAACCGTAAGCAAAGCTGGTATTTCAGGTTAAAACCACGCAAACACAGGATTTAACCTGATACCTAATACCTTAAACGTGAACTACCCATCGACGCCACTCCGTGTCGATCAATGGGCTTCTACAGCCTTGACTTAGAGACTAGGCTGCTTCTT